>DATDKD010000099.1:0-6558 GCA_036520175.1 Nitrososphaeraceae archaeon | reverse complement strand
AATAAATTCTTTGATATCTATTGTTTTTGTTGTTTTGAGTTTTATTTTATCTAGATCTTCTTTTTCTATTAGTATATAGTTATCTTTTGCGATTTCATATCCTTTCTTGATTTCAGAATATGGTATTTCCTTATCTTCTATGGAACACCATTTCTTGTATTGGATTTTATGACCTTTATTATCTAATTGATTAAAAGAAAACTCTTTGTCATAAGTTGCTGTATAAAGTTTTACAGGAATGTTAACAAGTCCAAAAGATATGCTTCCTTTCCATATACTTCTTAAACCCCCACCCATTTTAATTAATCAATATGAAATTATTTTTATAGAATATATGCACATTACTTAAAAATAACAATACTTTTAGCTCTTATAATTTTGAGTAAAAAGATGAAATTATATTCTTTAGTATAAGATCTAACAAAGTTTTCAGAAGGATAATATTATCATACAAATGAAAAGATGCAAGAGATAAAAAATAAGATTTTTTTAATTAAACAAAGATACATGTAGTTTTCCTATATCATGTTCTTAGTAGCAATAGAGAATCAGTTGAGAGAATTGTACAATATCAGTTCCATTGATATAGGGCTAACCTTTATGAATGAACAGTTAGATAGGGCCCGTAGCGTAGTCAGGATATCGCAGCGGTCTTCGGAACCGCAGGTCAAGGGATCGAAGCCCTTCGGGCCCGCTGTAATTTTACTACTTTATTAAGACTCAAATAAAAGAAAGATGAGAAAGTAGTAGTTGAAAGTAGAGCAAAACAAGAATACGATGTATATTCACTATATGTATATGCCATTAGGTCTCCTGTAACAACGAATGTCTATCTAAGACGTTCTTTTCATTAGTTGTATTTTCTGAACTATTCTCATTTTGATGACACTTCATGAAAAACATCTATGACAATGATGCAACATTAATTTATAATACTAGTGACTTCTCTTTTAGTAATTTAAAATCAACTTTTCTAAGACTTAAATTTTGATATGGAGTAGGAATTGTCAATTGTCAAATATTTTCTATATTTCTCATTATAATTTGTAGCATAATGAATAGAAAAAGAAATTCAATTGTATTGATTATGCATATAATAACAATAGAAAGAATTAATAAAAATTGTTGTTGTTGATGAAATGACAACGATATTTTGTTGCTATTTGTATTTATTCATTAAAGTCAAAGATATTGATAGTAAAAGTTTATCTTATCTCATCTACATATATGTTACAATAAATTGCAAAATTTAGTTTGTGCCGAATGTAAATGTTCACCAAATGAATGTAAGAGTGTAATACTCAAATGCAAAAATTGTATAAAGAAAATATGTTGTTGTAATTCAATTCATAATAGTAAAATTAACACTAATTCCTTATCATTCTTTGTATTATTCAATAACATTAAAAAAATGTATGCAGCAGCATTGGGAATAGAAATTTTATGTATTATGTCGGCTGAAATTGGTGAGAATATTGGACTTTATACTTTTGGATTTAATTTGCATGGAATAGTTATAGCATACGTTTTAGGATACGCTTTAGCAGGATTTTCTACATTTATGACCATTTTAGGAAGATATGATTTCAATTCTAATAATAAGATTGATGGTTGCTGTTCCTTTCTTGAACAGAATTCAAATAAAGGATTCCTTTTTAATCTACTTATAACATTTCAAAATTTTAAGAAAGGTTTTGAGCAATTAATCCACAATAAGAATAATCCAAAGACTAAGTATATTTTTAAAACAAGTATGATTATACTTGTTACAGCAGAAAGTGCATGTATTTTAACTGCTGAAACTGTGGGTCTTCTGTTTTATCAATACTCATTATTTTTATCAACAACTTTAGCATTATTTATAGGAACATTCACACTTGTGGCAATTGAGTCTTATAAGAAAATGAAAAGTAAAATTGAGGATTGTGTCTGCGATAGCTGCTTTTACCAATATACAGAACAGTAGACAGCAGTAATTTGCGATAATTAAAAAATAAGTTATAATACATAAGCTACCGCTTATTGATAGAAATAAAGACGAACTGAAGAACGATACGAATATTTTAATGAATAGATAGAAGTATATTTTAAAAAAGGGTTATTGCTAAAAGTCAAAAAAAAGATCCTCTAGAAATAGACGGATATGTAAATCATTAGCATGAACTATTCTATACTATCCTGACTTGTCCTATGTGTATTGCAGCTCTTTGCAGAATATATTATTCTAGATTTTATGGAATAAGTTAGTAGTAAAAGGGACATTAATAAGGAAATCTAAAAACTATTATTATTACGAAGTTTTATGTTTATCCTACTGTTGCCCAATAAGGTCTAGAATGACTTTCATATCATCACATTTATCGTCATTAGGAGTTTCCATTATCAGCGGTAATCTCATAATATCCTTGCGCTTAAATAGTGCTCTAAACCCTTCTTTTCCAATATTGCCAAGTCCGATATGTTCATGTCGATCACGATTGGACTTTATCTTATCTTTAGAATCATTTAGATGCACCATTTTCAATTCTTTTAACCCTATTATGTTGTTAAAATGATCTATAGTTGCATTTACATTATCTTCTGTACGAAAGTCATAACCAGCGGCAAATGCGTGGCATGTATCAAGGCAAACGCCAAATTCTCTGGAAGAGTTTAATTTGTCAAGTATTACTCGAATTTCTTCAAATTTGCTTCCTATGTTATTTTTCTGACCTGCACTATTTTCAAATAATATAGTAACTGAGTTAACATTTTGATTTGATGATGATTTGTAGTGGTCAAGAGCGAAACTACAAGCCTTAACTATCTGGCTAATTCCATTATCTGTTCCTTTTCCAAGGTGACTGCCAAGATGTATTACAAGATAAGGAATAGTTAACATGCCACATCTCTTTATCTCTCCTGCAAGAGAATCAATTGATTTGTTATATAATTCAGAATTAGGAGAGGAAAGATTAGGAAGGTAAGGCATATGAACAAACACTGAATTTCTATGAATTTTGCTGTTTGCCAATTTTGTTTGGAATTTTTTTGCCTCCTCTTCTTCAAGCGGCTTTGCAGTCCAACCTCTTGGATTTCTACTGAATATCTGAAATGCGTTACAACCAATTTTTAAAGCATTATCTACAGAATTTGAAATTCCGCCAGCAATAGAAACATGAAAACCTGCTTTGGTATAATTCATAGATTATATCGGGATAATATCAACAAACAATTAAAATTTTCTCGAATCATAAAGGGAATTTTATTATAATAATACCACAGATTAGATGGATATAACATCAAAGAATTTATTAATTTAGTTATATGCAATCATTATTGGATTGTGGAATTCTATATTAGATGAACTGCTAAAACTTGTAGATCTATTTAACAACTGTGATATACATAGTTCTGATCTAGATATTATATTGCAACAATTAAAAGTGTTATATTTTTATAGCTTAGGTCAATTCTATGAAAAATACCATTCACATACAATAATCTATGTTAGATATCTACCAACCATGGTACAGTATTGCTACTATAAATTACCCTATAAACATCATAATAAAAAATACTATCTGTTAACAATACTGCTACTTTACATCGTATCTTAAAATGTCGTGACATTTCTCTTTTTAGATTTTTAGATTTGAGCCAAACTCCAGTAGTGCCAATGGTTTCCGCAATGATATAACTTAATGATTTCAAGATAAATAGATGAGCTAAAAGTTTTAAAGGTTTTCTAAAGTGCCGTGAAAGAAGGATTCGTGGGATTAGAATCCCGAATGTCGGTTCGGTTTATTTTAATAATATACCTTTTGCTAAAATAAAATAATTTCAACTACTTTATATTGATTTAAGGGCTATGCTAATTGATTATTCTCTAAATACTCATATACACGATATATCCTTCCAGGATTAAAATGAGAATGGTAATTCCATTTTAATGGATCGAGAGTTACCTCTACAAACTTGCTATTGTTTAAAAAATCTTTATGGCTCGATGATGACAGAAGAATATTATAAATAAATTCGCCTACCAACACTTGATTAGGCTTTGCAACAGATGCAATCTTTACAGCCATACTTATACTAGAACCAATTATATCTATGTGGGCTTTTTCTAAACTCTTTCCATAAAGCACTACTAAAGCATCGCCATAAGCTAATCCTATTCTTACTTTAATTTCAGGTAATTCATTTGCCTTAAATGCAGGATTAATAACTTCTTTTATAATTTCTAATATCGCTCTTGAACAACTCAATGCATTTTTACATGCTTTTGCCTGATCATATCCTGCAGGAAATAACACAATAACAGCGTCACCTTCATATTTGAAGACATATCCTCCATAACCTGATGCGGCAATACTTATTTCTTGAGCAAAGGTTTGTATCATTAATGCAAATTTATTCTCTGGTAAAGAGAGGCTCATTTGTGTTGAATTATTGATATCTATAAACACAATCACGAGATTTGTTTTACTGTTTACATGTCTTCTAAGTAATTTTTTGGATTCTTCTGTTGACATGTTAAGCTGGATACCATTACTCAAGGTTTTATTTACCCTAGCATGAATCTGTTTCATTAAAGGCAGGTTGGTAAAACTCATAGATAGATCCTCTCTACCATTAGTTAAGCAACCTTTTCTTGTGAAATTATTAATTTTAATCTGGTATAGGCTTTCAATTTTGCTTTTATCATAAAAGTATGGCCGATCTCCTAATTAAAAGGTATTACTTTACGAATTAATAATAATAGTAGACAACATCATAGAATTAATATAACGTATATCCATCAATAATCTGCCTCCGCAGATCATCTTTATTTGCTAATTCTTTTCTTCTTTGTGATTTCGCAACTTATGTATAGTAGCATAAGTAAAAACTATTTCTTGCTAATAGTTGAGCTGCCAGTAACAACCTCTAATTTTTTACTCAACTTTATTAGACATTTCTCATAAACAATTTAAAATAATTATCATATAGGACTGATAGGTTATATATAGAGACATATTTATTATTGACAAAGTAACTTAAAAGATAGTGTAAAACTCCATTAGATCAAATTGACTTCAGATTATCGTATTTCTTTCTAAAAATAGAATTTAATACTATTATTAGTAGTATATTGACACAGTATCAAAATAATTACAATAAGAATATTATCATTGTTTCATAGAAGAAAAACATAGTAAGAAATAGAAATTAGCTAATAATGAGTAATTAAGCAATAAATAACATTGAAAACTTTTATTTTGCACGAAAGCAAAATATAATTAAAATTTGAAAAAACATACATACTGATTCCGATCTGGTCATTTCCTCTGTTCCGCTACCATGTATTTCATACAAGATCGGAATCAGTATCTTATTGTCTATATCTAATAGTAATATGAAGATGAATGTAGTGAGGATTTTGATATAAGGTTAAAAAGATTGTAATTGCCCAAATCATAAGATCTAGTAATATAATGAAGAAAGTGATCTCTCTTCTGATTGATTTAATATATTCACACTTTTTGATACACTTTACATCAAGTACTTGCTTAACTTCTCTTCCTATTTCTCTTCTTCCTTTCTTCTTTGTAACATGCTCTTTTCTATCCTATGCTGCCACAAAATTATGTAATTCTGCTGCATTTCCACCTGCAAGAATATTATTTGTATCTGAGTGGATATTTTAATATCTTTTAATGTATCGTCATAATCATTAGTAATTCCATGAAGATAATCATTCAGATTTTTATTTAGATCGGTGATGGAATATTTATTGATAGTGAAAGAGATAGTTCATAATATTCTGAATCACTTCTTACTGGTGCAAGAATGAAACAATATCAGTGACATAATCATCAGCCTATACATACCCTCATCTATTGTCCAATTAGAAAGATACTGAATCTATATTCCATAACTAGGATTTTCACATCTCTTGAAAATATTATTGTCTGTTTGCGATAATACTTCTTGTTGTTGTTGATGTATGATGATAGTAGTAGTAAGAGCAACTGATAACATTCAAACAGCTATTATTGTCGTTATAGCAGACAAATTATTAGTTTACTCTTATTAAACAATGATGTAGTAATTTATTGCAAGTAATTAAAATTTCTAAATAAGTTGTTAGAACCTTTACATCATCATTTGAAGTCAATGGTTCTTTGGTAACTATATTTTACTAATATTAGTGATTCATCTGTTATATGTTCTTGAGTTGCTGCTGTTCTTCACTTAATTGAAGACTAAAACTAAATGTAGCTCCCTTTCTATCAGCATTATTTTCAGCCCATATCTCTCCACCATGAGATTCTACAATATTTTTAGCAATAAACAATCCCAATCCAGTACCTCCTCTTTCAGATTTTGAAGCAAACTTTGAGAATAGTCTTGGCAATATTTCTGGGTCTATACCAGTACCTGTATCCTTTATTTTAACAATAACTTGAGTATCTTTCTTTTCTGCGGTAATGGTTATTGTACCTCCTTCTTCTTTAGTAAATTTCACAGCATTACTTAATAGATTAGATATAACTTGAGTCAACCTAGATCTATCTGCTTCTATAAATATTT
>DATDKD010000098.1:0-6705 GCA_036520175.1 Nitrososphaeraceae archaeon | reverse complement strand
AATAACAAATCGCTTAATAACAATATAGAATTATTACGAATATCGAATAATTTTAAATATATAGATGAATAAAATATAGAGATTGCTTAACTTACAAATGTATATAATCATGGAAAGAAATAAATTCACTTCGTTTACATTGCAGGGAAAGGAACGTCAAAAGTAAGATATCCTATTGCTAATATATATGGTTTGAGCGCGAAAAAATTAAAATTTTAATAAGAAAATTAAAAACCATACAATAATTTTATGGCCATACTTAGTCATATAACTGCCGAAAATGTGATGGGGGGGGTTTTATAATCACCTAATATAATTTTATAAGATTGAATCAAAATATCAATAATTAAGATATATTAAAAAAAGGACACCAAATAGATAGGGAAAAATCACTAATTACAACAACAATAAAAATTATAATATTATTAATAGATAGATAAAAATAACTTAAAGTCAAAGATAACTTCTTTTGCAATATACTGAAAGCATTACATAGCAAAGTATTATAATTACAGAGATAAATTAATTATATAAAACAAAAAAAGAAGAAAGGCAATCCTATAAATAAAGTAAGTGAAGAAGATATTGATTTCTTTCTAGATATATTGGAAAAATCCAATGATTATATTAAAATCAGAAATTTACAAAAGATGATGGGAGGAAAATTCAACTCTACACAAATTAATACTATTTTCAAATATTTGGAGAGATCAAAATTAATTGAAACTGACCTTGACGGAAATATTATATGGATTAAGAAGAAAAAAATAGATGCTCATCAAACTCTTGGCGATATAATTAACATGAACGAGCAAGTTAAAAATCTTCTTAAAGATGAAACAGAAGACATTTCAAAGAAATAGTTTAATAAAAAATCTATCTGGTAATTTTTGTTATGAATTTTAAACTAGTATTATTTCAATAATTATAATAGGTTTAATAATGATCCTGAAATAATATTAATTAAATTTTTTTTTCTGTATTACTGATACTAATTAAAATAAAATTATTCACCTATAACTTTGATGAGAACTTTTTTAGATCTTTGACCATCAAATTCTCCATAGAAAATTTGCTCCCATGGACCAAAGTCTAAATTTCCATTAGTTATAGCTACCACCACCTCTCTTCCCATAATTTGACGTTTTAAATGTGCATCGGCATTATCTTCTCCTGTATCATTATGTCTATAGTATTCAATGGGATCATGGGGAGCTAATTTTTCAAGCCAATTTTCAAAATCGTAATGGAGTCCCGATTCGTTATCGTTAATAAATACACTAGCAGATATATGCATAGCATTTACAAGACATAAACCTTCCCTAATTTGACTCTCTTTTATTACCTTTCTTACTTCTTGAGTTATATTTATAAAATCTATTCTTTTTTTTGTATTAAAAACCAAATAGTGTGTTTTAAATTTCATATTAGACTTTTTACAGCTATGATTATTTTATGTTTTGATAATATCTATTATTTAAAGATACATTGTAGATTAAATTAGAACTGATTAAAAATTTATTAGCTATAAGTATCGAAACTTAGATGATTACTCCAAAATATGAACAATCTTTTTTCTTGATTTTATACCTTGGATTATTTTTATTTTATCAGAGGAAACTTGAAAATGATTAGATAATAACTTAATTAATTCGCGATTAGCCTTTCCTAATTGGGGTTTTGATTTGAGAGATACTTTTATTTCATTTCCTTCTACTTGAAATAATTCAGATGTATTAAAGATAATACTAATAAAATATTTCATTCTTAGTATATTTTCAGCTATGTTGTTATTGTTTTATATATTAATCTTTACGAGAATTTATGATATTTGTTGTATTTTTATATTGGAGATTAGTTTGAAATTTTGTAGATGAAATGGCTGATTCATTAATTCAACTTTTTTCAAAGGATATTAATCCAAAAAAATGGATCTCTCGTTATTATAATAATTCATTATTATATTTGATCATAATGTTTTTATTTTATCATGGTATAGGAATAATTTTCTCTTTAATAGGAACATTAGTAATAGATAATTCAATACAGGGATATGAAGAACCAAATCTTCCACTTTTTATGTTTCCAGTTATTTTAGCTGGTCCTATAGAAGAGTCGATATTTTTTGGGATTCCGTTCTATATTTTTAATAATAACCTTTTTGTACTCATTGGCGGGATAGCATGGGCAATGTTACATATCTTCAATACATATCCTATAGACATTAATCAATTAGCATATGCAAATTGGTTATTCGTAATTCCATCGCTTTTTTTTAGTTTAAGAACATGGATAAGTGGAAAAGGATGGTTCGCAATACTGGGCCATTCAATATGGAATCTTCTTTTCTTTAGTTTAAGTTGTACTTTTCAGGAAGCATATTGTTCATATAGTTTTGATAAGGAATATATAAGTATAGCATTACTTGCAGGTATCTTACTCACTATAGTATATTTAATGATGAAAAGAAGACAAAATTTAAATAGAAATAGTTAAATTATATTTTATCCGTAGGACGAATATTTTCTACGGATATTTTCATGCATTCGATATGATAATTTTTCAGATATTTCATCTTGTTTATTATTGAACTTGGCCATTTTTCTTTCTGTAAAGATAAATGGTCCATAAAGATAATTATGTCCTTTAATTGGTTTAACTGGATCGAGTGACGAAAGAAGAGAATTAATACGAAAATTAACATCCATAGTATTAATAGAATTGTTATTTTCCTCTTCAGAAATAGTTCTTAAATTCTTGAGTACATTTGACTCCAATTTTCTATATCCAAATTGAGAAGTATTCTCGAGTTTCTTTTCAATTATAGAAGAATCGGTTGTAGTCTTTGTACCCATTACTAAGGGATTAGGTTTGTAAATAGAATCAATTTTTAATTGCCAAACTTCATCAGGATTAGAAACAATGGCATCAAAAAAAGCGTCCTTTACTGGAGAGGTTGAGATAATAAAATTCCATTTTCTTTGATTTGTAGAATATTTATCAAATAGATATTTTGCAAGATCACGATCTTCTAATATTTCCATGTAATAAATTATTAAAAAATTCCATATAAATTAATTGTAAAAATAAGAAGATAAAATATATTTGTATAAATAATCTAGAGCAAAGATTTAGTGAACATCAACATAAATCATTTCATTTTCTATTATTACTGGATAAGATCCTGCAGATTTTAGGTTTTGTGGAAACCATATTAAATTGCCAGTTGTTATATCCCATTTAGCTCCATGCCAAGGACATGTTATTTCTTTGCCATTTAATTCTCCTTCATGTAATTCAGCCCCTGCATGATTACAGATATTACCAATAGCATAGTAATTGCCTTTTACATTAGCTACTAAGATTTCTTGTCCTCCTGCAGTTAAATGTGTCATATTACCATCTGAAAGATCTGAGACTTTTCCAACCAAGAATTTCGTCATATTGTATTAATAATGTATTAAACTCCTATTTTAACAAATTTCTTATAGTATTATTTCTAATGAAGTTTTAAGAATATCTATTATTTATAGAATTTTGAAGTATATTAGTTCAATAATAGTAAAATGGTAATTATATATGAATTAAAGCATCTGTGGTATTTTTCTGGTATTTATCTGAAATAATCAAGGTAAAATATTTATCAATTATTTCTCTATTATTAGATAAATTTTAATTTTTGAAATTCATTATACCATCTATCATTATTATTATTATTATTAGACATAGATAGAATATTTCAAATAAAAGGAAGTGTTTTACTAGATTATGACAAAATTTGGCATTTATAATGATTCACCTAAAATTTCATTTGACACTCATCTTATAAATTTACATCCTGATCAAAGGAAAATTCTATTAGAATTAAGAAACTTTGTAAGATCGATAGGCGATAATGTTGTTGAAGATATAAGACCTCATAGAATAGTCTATTCTAAAACATTAGCATTTCGGAATTTCTTAGACGTACAGCCCACGAGAGAAGAATTAATAATAGCAATTAAAAAAAATAGAAAAGAAATGCCTGTAATACACAAAATTTTCAACAAGCAAGATCTTGAAAAGTTAAAGGAAGAAATTATCCGTGTATACGAAAATATAAATTGATTCTAATATTTGATTTTAGTAAATTAAATGATTGTTATTTATTTAATTTAGTTTAGTTTATATTATTTTAAAATCAGTAAATTGCCCTGTAAATTCTTCATATTTTATTTCAACATTATCGACATGGCTATTAGGAGGACCTTGATGACACCATATTATAACTTTATCAACATTAGATTTTAAACCTTCCAATACACATTCAACATCACCATTCAGTAAATTTTTAACCCATCCATAAACATTATTTTGTAGTGAAATATCTTGAGTATGTTTCCTAAAATATACTCCTTGAACCTTTCCAGAGATGATCAAACGAACTGTAATGTATTGTGATGAATCATTAATTTCTTTATTTGAGTTACTATTACTATCAGTATTGTTTTGGATCAAGTAAAAAATGAGAATATAGAATCAAATATAAATTATGAGATAAATTTATGGAATAGAGCCTCCTTCCTCTTCAAAAAGATTTTCATATGTTGTTCCTTTCCTAACTAATTTAAAATCTCCAGAACTAGTTTTCATAACTATAGGAGGCTTAGTCTGGCAATGAAACGGCATATTAAATACAACAGAATACGCTCCTACATTATAAAATGATATATAATTACCTATTCTAGCATGATCAAGATTAGATACTTCTGATAAAGGAAATACATCATAAGTGTCACATAATCGTCCTGCCACATGAATATTCTTTGGAGAGAAGCTAGAATTTTTTCTGTAAATAGTAGTATTATTGCTATCTATAACTTCTTGAGGATATTCTTGTTTCATCAAAGCGGAATCCAATAAAACATGATAGCCAGCATCAACAATAACAATTTTATGTCCATTATATTCTTTCGTATTGACGATTCTTGATAAGAGAATAGCTGATTCTGCAACTAAAAATCGTCCACTTTCAACTATCAATTCAAATATACCGTGATCATCTGCTAATTGATTAAGTTTAGTAATATAATTCTCAGCCATCTGTTTCGGAGTAGGAACCGGTTGATTATAAAATACAGGAGTTCCACCTCCAATATCAATAGTATTGATCGTAAAAGAGGGAATATCTTTTTTTATTTTAGAAATAAACGCGTCTAATTTTGAGAATGTATTAGAATAACAAGAGAAATTAGTTATTTGTGACCCTAAATGAAAGTGAAAGCCATCAAAATTAAGAAATTCATTATTTACAATATGTTTAACAATTTTGAAGGCACTATCAATTGTTTCTCCATTGAATGGTACTCCAAATTTTCCATTTTTATACGAAGCTCGAATTTCAGCTTTTACACTAACCTCTGGATTTATTCTTATCAAAGTTTGTGGTTTAATATTAGTTTTTTCTGCAGCCTTTACAAGATTAGTCATTCCATTGAACGAGCTAACTACTACTTTAGTTATACCATTTCGTAAGACTTGAACATATTCTTCTTCTTCTTCTGTAATACTAGTATAGATAATATGCTCTGATTCAATATTACATTTTTTTAAAAAATATAATTCACCTAGTGAAGTGAGATCAAATGTAATTCCATCTTTCATAAAAGAACGTAATATTGAAGGAATGAAATTAGCTTTTATTGAATATGCAATTCTCTTTGGTCCTTTGTATTTGCTATAAGCATTTAACAATTCATTAGCTTTAAAGTGCAAAGTATTTTCATCTATTAGATACATTGGGGTTCCATATTGTGACACCAGACCAAGGATCTGAGATGGTTTAACAAATCTATTTAATGCATATGTATTTGTTGTAGTTTTCAGGCTTTTTTCAATTAATTGGATTTGGAAATTTTCTCCCATTCTTTTTAATATTTAACTGTAAAAAACACAACTTAAAAACATTACCCCACAATATTAATTATTAATTATTTATGTTTAATATTATGATTTTTTTTTCTATAATAAAATAAAAGAGGTTTATTAAATGAAAATTATATCTTCATGTTCCTTAATTTAGACAAGATAAGTTAATTGCTTTATCTATAGTAAGGAACTGTCACTTTTTGACCTGGTTGTGTTTCTCGTTGTTTCTTTATCTTCTTTACTGCATCAATAAAATTTTCAATTGATACAGATGCTTCTGATGCATGTTGTGCTGCCTCTTCTGGAGAAGAATATTTTGATAGATATTTTTGTAAGACAAAAGAAACAGCTACATTTACAACTGAATTAGTTTCTGCACCACTAAAACCTTCAGTTAGTTCAGCAATCTTTTCAAAATCCACGTCGTTTGAAAGAGGTTTATTTTTAGAACTCATTTCTAAAATACTCTTACGGGTTTTCTTGTCTGGAAGCGGGATATATAAAATTTTGTCAAATCTACCAGGTCGTAATAGTGCAGGATCGACTATATCAGCTCTATTTGTAGCAGCCAAAACTACTACACCAGAAAGAGATTGAATTCCATCCATCTCTGTAAGTAATTGAGAGACAACTCTTTCTGCAACCATGCTATCACCTTCTAACCCCCTTATTGGAGCTATAGAATCAATTTCATCGAAAAATATGATACAGGGAGAGGCTTGTCTTGCACGTCTGAATATTTCTCTAACTCCTTTTTCAGATTCTCCAACCCATTTTGATAATAGCTCAGGACCTTTT
>DATDKD010000097.1:0-3326 GCA_036520175.1 Nitrososphaeraceae archaeon | reverse complement strand
TCCTTTTTGAAAGACATAGCGTTCTCCGCGTTTAGTTAAAGGATTCCAGCTTCTTAATAAAATACCTTGTTCTTCTATGTTTTTGTTTGTTCTTTTATCGTAAACATTAGTATGCAAAAAAAGATGGAAGAAAATATTATCAATATTGTAGAAATATCTTAAAGTATAATTTTTATGCTTTGATTTTGTTATTAAATTTTTTTGTTTTTCTTCTGTTTCCAGAAGTTTTTCTTTATTGTGTAAAAGATTTAAGTGCATATATAATGAAGTAGGTTATTAGTTATATTATCTAGACTCAATTTAATTTGAGGCTTTTAATTTTATTTTTTGAGCAGAATAGATTTTTTAATCTTAATTAAGAGTTACTGTTGAATATTAACAGATACAGTAAAAATTTCTGTTCAATGAAATATCTACTGATAGGTGATAAAGTGGATCAGAAATTTATGTCCTATTGCTATTTCTGCTGAAATTAAAAACTATTATAACTAGTATTTAAAATTGTATTGGAAGATTACCAATCAAATGTTATATATAAAATATTATCTGCAGTTATCTAATTAAATCCCCTCTCTCCTTTTATAATCATTATTGTGATCTATGTACAATTCCATTTATCAAAGGTCTTTGTTACATGGTAATTGTAACACATAATTCTAATATGTGGCGATGAGAAATACAATAGATAGATCTCTCCAAAATGCTTTATTAGTAAAGCGAGTACTAATCTATTAAACATGTATAGTAAACTGGCAAAATGGATATCCTACTATCAGTAGTTAAACCAATAACTTTGAAATATGGATGTAAATAAATACCATAACAATTTGCTAACGATTAAATGAAAATATTTAATTTTTCTTTTACTAGGCCACAAATTTTATTATGGATTTGTTCGACCTTTTCTTCGCCATTGATTATTTCCCATTCATAAACCTTCGCCAATTGTTTATAGTTTTGTTTGACAGTTAATAAAAATTCAAGGTTTTTTTCAAAAATATCCCTGTTATGATTAACCCTTTTGTATGACGTTTCGGGATCTATTTCTAGTATTATAACAAGATCTTCTTGAGGGAGCCCTTTATCTAAGTTAATAAGCCAATTCAAATCCAAATTATGTGACAACCCATATACAAGATTGGATTGATAATACCTATCCATTATGATCATAGTTCCACTTTTGCGAATTTTTTCTATATCTTCTTTTTTTTCCCATCGATTCACTGATAGAAGCAAATGTTGAACTTCTTTAGAGTAAGACCTTCTTCCATCAAGAAACAATCGTATTTCTTTTCCAATAGTAGTTGAGTAATCAGGAAAATCCAAAATTATACAATCCATTCCTGTTT
This sequence comes from Nitrososphaeraceae archaeon, assembly GCA_036520175.1. Lineage (GTDB taxonomy): Archaea > Thermoproteota > Nitrososphaeria > Nitrososphaerales > Nitrososphaeraceae > TH1177. Next base: position 1,977 of record DATDKD010000097.1, on the reverse strand, counting down.
TCTTAATTGCATTATACAATAGTGTGCATTGAGTTCCTTTTCCTGCTTTATCTATTCCTTCTAATACTATTATTCGACCTTCGCTCATAAAAAATATAAATTATTTTTTAAAATACTCTAATTATATTTATTGAAATTTTTGCTAATTTATTAAAATAAGAGGCAAGAAATTAAAAACACAACAATCTATAAATTGACTTTTATAATAGTAATTTATAACATTTATTATAATATAATAAGATTATCAAGTATAGGTGAGATGACATTTGCCATTTTGGAAGAAAAAACAAGAGTTTTGTATCGTCTGCAAAAGAAAACTCGAACACAAGTACAAACCGCATAAAGAATGGGATATAAATGGAATGTTATGCAGTGATTGTCATATCCTTAAGACAAAAGAATATATCATGAAGAATCAGCTGGAAAAGGAAAAACAGGAAAGAGAGCTGAATACATGTTCCATTTGTGGCATCCACTTTAAATCAGAATCAGAAAAGGTAAAACCGAGATGGCAATGGAATTTAGAACGAGGAACAATATTATGTAATACTTGCTATGAAAAAAAAGAGAAGGAATTTGAAAAAGAAAGAAATTACTGCTCTATCTGCCAAACTAATTTGAAATTCTTTAGGTATAATCCAAAACCAAATTGGAACATACCAGGCCAGCTTTGCAGAAAGTGTTGGGATAGAAGAAATGAAATACAATAACAAATAATACTGTAAAATTTATAATTCACCATAACTAGGTACGTATGTGGGCTCATAGTTCAGTTTGGATAGAATGACTGCCTGCGGAGCAGTTGGTCGTGGGTTCAAATCCCTCTGAGCCCGTGCCAAAAATATGTATTTTAATACGGCCCAGACTAGAATAATTGTATCAAATGTCATTGCAAGATAGTATTGAAGCCCCTATCAATGATCCGATGTTTAATTTTCTTTACGCTTTAAAAGCTCCTGAAAGAAAAAGACAATATCCAAAGAGATTTGAGGTTTTTCTAAATTTTCTTAATCTATCTGGAGATTTAAATGATAAGGCATTACAATTTTATCAGAAGGCACAATCCAATCCACAATGGTTACAAGACAATTTAATGAAGTTCATTGAATACCAAAAACAGAGAGCTACAAAAGGTGAAATATCTGCAAATACTATTGGTAACTATTACAAGGCCACTAAACTATTTTGTGAAATGAATAATCTTATAACAAATTGGAAAATAATTTCTCGAGGTATTCCTTTAGGTAGAAAGGCAGCAAATGATAGAGCTCCAACTGTTGAAGAAATTCAAAAGATTATGGAATATCCAGATAGAAGAATAAAGCCTATAATCTATCTCATGGTATCCTCAGGAATAAGATTAGGAGCCTGGGAGGAATTAAAGTAATGTAAAGATAAAGTTTCTAACAATAAAAGCTAAATACAAGATAGCAGTATCTCTACAACATACTCTTATTTTAGAACCGCCATCGGTATTCCTCCCGACGGGCCCGTAGTTTTCTCGGGTTCACTATATTTGATATAATAATTAATTAAGTCTAGATATTCATCTTTCTTATCCATAATTCACTAAATTTGAAAGGTTGTAGGAGAAAATACACTGATAATAAAATCTTTAACTTTTTTATTGCTTGGATCATTTTAGGATAGAACCAGTCTTTGTCTTCTCTAGCAATTTGTGAATCTGAAAGGAAAAATTCACCTTTTACAACCAATAGTTTGGATTTATATTTTTTATTAGCCTTAAATTACAAATTGAGTGATATACAATAACAATAGTTTGTTAATTAAAATCTAAACATAAATTTACACGCATTGATAAATACAAAATTATTATATAATAATATTGCCTAATAGTAGTTAAAAACTACGGAGCGCAAATAGAGGTTCTGTTTGGAGTTCTTTGGACTGAAAAACCAAACTAGAGGAGATGTGTCTTACATGAGCCTTAATGAACCTCCTGTTTTGTTACTTTAA
>DATDKD010000096.1:0-10072 GCA_036520175.1 Nitrososphaeraceae archaeon | reverse complement strand
TTGTCCTGGAGGATCAACAGGGCCCCAAACACTAATACCTTTAAATTTGCCAGCTTTTTGTCGTTTAGATTTAAAAGAGGTATCAATTGGACCATCAACTTTGGAATGATCTGTTCCGCTTCCTGTAAGAGAGATAGTTGTCTCACCTATAACAGGCTTAGTAGTCGAAGGCGCCATAGATGATGGCTCCTTAGGGGCAACCTGTGAAACTTGCACACTAGATTGTAGAATAGGAGAAGACTTCGAAGAAATATCTTGAATAGATTGAGCAGCTATTAGTTTCTGTCGTTTAATAATACAAAGCTGGGAATGCACTTCTTTCATGCTTTCTAAAGTTAATTCATTAGAATGAGTTAAAAGAGAGCCACATTCTATGCAGATAAATTCACGGGCCATAGTATATTTTAGAGTATGCCATTAATGAATATTTGGTTGACGTTAATCCTATAATAATTAAGCAACCATAATATTCTTATGTTATATACGTATAGAGGTTATATCTATATGTGGTAGGATTAGGAGCTTCATATTGGAAACAAGTAATCTCAACCTTACGTGATATTATCCCAGTATATGATAAAGTTAATAGAGTAATATCCCTTGGAAAAGATGAGTTATATCGTTATGAAGGTATCAACGGAAATATAAAATCAGGCGACCTCGTTTTGGACGCAGGCTCTGGTTTTGGTAATATGTCGTTGACAACATTTAAAGTCACCACAGCAGCAGAGGTCAGGATAGTTATATACGATCCGATATTTGAAATGTTACAACGTTCAAGACAACAATTAGTTGTAGAACTTATATCCTCTGGTATTTTTGAGCATATGCCGTTTAAAGATAATACCTTCGATGTAGTAATGTGCGGTTATTCTTTAAGAGATGCAATTAATTTAGAAATTGCAGTTTCTGAAATTCATCGAGTTTTAAAAAAAAATGGGAGATTTTTAATAGTAGATTTAGGAAAACCTGATAATACGCTGATACGATTGGGAGTTTCGATATATTTAAAATATATTATTAAAATTTTTGCTTACGTAATAGCAAGACAAACTGGACTTAAATTTCAAACACTCTATGGAACTTTTTTGAAATGGCCTCAAAATAACACATTAAATTTATTGCTAAAAAAGCAATTTTCACAAGTTGATTTTAGAACTAAGTTAATGGGTGGATCTATTATTGTATCGTCGACAAAATAAGTAAATAAGTGCGATATGATTTTGTTTAGCTTTATAAATATTTATAAGAACTATTACCATCTTTAATATAAATGAATTACTTATTTTTTAATAGTGATCTTGTCACAATTATGATACCAAAGATTGGAAACAATGATATAAAAAGATAAGGAAAGATTGAAAGAAATATAGAAGGCTCAAAAACTCCCATTTCAACATCAGCTCCTATTCATATTAATTTTTTATATCTTTGAAATGGGCGTAGGCTTCTTTCAGATATCCATCTAATTTAAATTTCCAATTAGCAAAGCCTTCTGGATTTTGGGGATAGTTATTATAATGTTCTACTAACTTTTTGTTCATTTGTGATGTATATTTTAAATCTTCTGCTAAATTTTTATTTAAAGCACCTCGTATTAACATTCCCAGTTTGTCGAGTGTACTAAATTCAGGATGTTCGCCTTGACTGATTTTTTCAACATCAAATTTTGAAAGAAAATTTTTCATACCATAATCTATTTGCTCGTTTGATAAACTTTGTAACATTCTCCTGAAAACTTCTAGCCCAGCAGTTTTATACCCATATTCTTTAATAAAATCAGTATTGTATTTCCAAAGACCGTTCTCTGATACATCGGATGCTTGAATTGATTCTACAGCATTTTTTCCAGCAATAGTTGCTGCAATTATCGCTGGCCCAATTCCACCTGCATCCAAAGGTTTTGGCATCCATGCTGAGTCTCCTACTAGCATATAACCATTGCCTACCATACAATCGTTTTGCCTTCTTACAGAGACTTGCCAGGTTCCCCAAGTATTATCTTTATCTACCTCGGTATTAGGAAGTTCTGGTTCAGAAATAACTGGGTTTAATTTAACATATTCATCAATGAGATTTTTTATATTCTTAGTAGTACCATAATTTTTATTATACAAATTAAAAGCTAATTGTTGTACTCCTAGTCCTATATTCACCTTATCACGACCTTTAGGAAAAACCCATGCATAACCTCCAGGAGCTAATTTTTGATCTAAATGAATTATACAATAGTCTGGATCAAAGTACGTTTTATCTTCACCATTTACTTTGAAATTATAAATGTAGCGACCAGTCGATTCTAAATCATTTCGGTCTATCTTTTTTTCAATATACGATTTTATTGGTAAGTTTGATCGAAGGACAGATGTTACACCTGTACAATCAATTATTACTTTTGCAGTTTTTTTTATCACTTTTTTGGTATTAAGTTCTTCACCTTCTACTCCAATGACAAAATTATTATCTGTTAACAAGGATCGCAGAGCAACTTTTTCCATCACTTCAACTCCTAATTTCCTAGCATCTTCTAGCTGCTTCTTAGGTAAGAGTCTCCTATTGAGTATATAACCATCACCATCAAAAGAAATTCCAGTTTTATGATCTGGAGAATAGGCTATTACTCCTTTAACAGGATGTTCAATTTCAGGCCAACCCCAAGATATGCCTATTCTACTTGTCATATAATCAACGCTGTTCTTTCCTACGGCATCACCACAAATCCAACCGTTCAAGGTCTTCTTGCCAAGATCCATAAAAGAATTTCTATCAATTACAAGAATTTTTAAAGATTGTTTGGAATAATAAGCAGCTGATGTAGCAACAATCATACCGGCTAAACCTCCACCTGCTATAATAATGTCATAATCTGGTACATTTTGCGCCATAAATTAAGTGTTTTGCAAAAGTACAATATTTATAGTTAAGTCAATATTAATGAAGAATATCAAAAGTAAGTAAACTAAAAAAATTTGTAAACTAAAAAAATTTGAATCATGTATATCTTTTTTTTCTCATTGATAAAAATTATAGAATATATAGAATCAACAAGGGGTGGTGGATAGACAGTAAATATCCCGATCGAAAAGATAAATTTTGAAACTGCTATAAATGGTTATAGAAGTTTAATGATGAATGCAAATGTAATATCAATAAATTATTTTTTCTAAAAGTAATATATAGAATGTCACTATATATAATCTACAAAATATTTATAACGTTTTTCTACTTCCTTATTTTCCCCATTTTGTACTCTTTCCATTTCTTTATTTAATAAGCTATATGCATATTTTTTAAATTTTTCACTTTCATTATTTTGAGGAAAAGAAGAAAGTGTATATTCGAAATGTTTCATAAATTCAATAACTTTGTTTCTAAATTCAGTAATAGTTGGATTAGAAATATTATTTACTTTATACCATGATGTCGCACAAGCAGTGGAGTATATTTTAGCTAAATCTTCAACCAATCTTTCGATTTCAAAAAAGTCAGACATAGGATTGGTTTAGTAGATAGGTTATATCAAAAAACAAGATGTATTATTTTAACGTTGGTCTAATGGTTATAATAATTTTGGAACTACAAAGAATTTCTTTACACCGATTTCTTATAGTTACTTCTGTTACACCTGCAAGTCCGGAAACATCAATTTGTAGAATATTCATTCCCAGAAGAACTGATGATAAATAAATGTAAGCTGCTGCAATTCCATTAGGAGATTTTCCATCGACAAGCAAGTTTTTAGAAGTTTTATGTGCTAAATCGATCGCCAGCCTTTCTATTCTAGTGTCCAGTTTAGCAAGGTTGATTAATTTGGCTATATAGTGATCTATTGAGAGAGAATGAGAAATATCATTCAACATATTTTTTGGTTTAGCTATAGAAGTTTTATCATTTGCTTTGATTAACTTATAATTCGATAAGAAAAAAGATGTTTTAGATTTATCATTATTTTGTGACGGTTTATTCTGATTGTCCTGTTCAGCAAAATTCCCATTGTATATTCCTAATTCCATAGACATCATCCTATAATATTTTGAAGCTAATTTCAAGGTAGACCTGTCGTTCGAGGATATACCCGTGGCCTCAACAATTTCGTCCAGAGATCTGACAATTGAACACCGTTTGCATGCTAAATAAATTGTAGCAGCTGATATACAAGAAACTGATTTTCCTTTTGCATCTTTATTTTTTTCATAGTTTCGATAAATCATTGCTGCTGTTTCAATTAATATTTTTGGTAAACTGAGATTAGAACAGGTTTCTGTAATTTTGGATAGAACATTCGACAGACGTCTATCTTTTGAGGAAGAAACACGTATTCGCGAATGCCATTTTCTTAAATTTGTTAAATGTTCAGCCATTTGAGAATTGATTGCTTTTCCTCCATAATCTTTTAAACCGCTTCCTATTTCTGTTCTCAAACCATAATCATGTTGAGAAAAACTCATTGCTCCACTCGCTCGGGCAATACGATTCTTTTCTTCAAAATCTTTAGAGATAGATTCTGGACCATAATCATTGACTTCATCTAGTACAACATATCCACAATTTTGACAGAGAAATTCGCCTTTGCTAAAATCATGAATGAGACCGGAATTACACTCGGGACAATTGCTACAGTATTCGAGAAAAACCATTACTTTTTCCGCCTCAGTTTTTGACCGTGAATTTTTTTAAATCCTTTTGTAAAGCTTCGATGTGGATTTTTGGAAATAAATCTAAATACTTTTTCACCTGCTTTAGGTTCTAAATTCTCATCTAATAATATTACCGAAGCATATGGGGAATCTACAGGACCAATAAGTTCATTTACATTTCCAATTTTTTTCCCATGAGAGTCTAAAATTGTATCTCCAGCATTAATTTTTGTCATCTCAAAAAGTTTTAAGATAAGGCGACCACTTTTCGCCTTATGAATAATTTTACCTACCTCCGTCAAGAGCTTATACTGCAAATTCCTTGTTTTCATATCCTTCGGTCAACATATATTAATAAAATTGATAAAAGAAATTAAAAAAATTTGGTTATGAATACTCGAGATTATTTTGCCCTCTTATTCTTTGTTCTTTGAATTAATACTCTGGATGATAGCGAAGATATTATTTCTGATTTTTTTTTACCAACGGTTTTAGAAATCATAATATATCCAGAGCGAACATAAGATCGACGAGGAAAACGGGCATGATCATTTGAATGATCTAACGTTAGGTCTAATCCTTCCTCTTTTGCTGCCTCGAATAATTCTGAAAATGTGGGGTCGAAAACTGCATTTTCTCTCTTAACCCTTCTTCCCTTTTTTTTTGAGAGGTTTTTATTGATGTAATCAAGCCAAATTATAATATGATCATAATCTTTCAATACGTTTGATGACCAATCTTTATTATTTTAATTTTCAGTTCTAAAATTATCAGTGTTTGAAAATCCTAAAGTAAACATGATAGAATTTTCGGGTCATCTTTAAGCAGTCTCTTTTGTCAATATAGCATTTATACTACCATTTTGACCTGGTCTTGAAATTATTCTAGCAATTCCTAATTCAGTTTCAACAAAAGCTCCTTTACTTAGCACTCCACGCCTCTCATAATCTTTGTTGGCAGGGTTCCTTACTACTTTTATGATTTTTGTTTTGATCGTTTTTTTATTTTCCCTATCATTTACATTAAGAAATTCAATATGTTTTAGTGCCAATTTAAGATTACCACCTCTCACTCGTCTTGGAACGATGCTATCTTTACCCAGAATAGGTTCATTAGGATATCGATCGATTTCCGATTTTCGGCGCATCCTTGCGGGTTTTAGCCGACCACCCGTAAATTTATTACCAGCCAAATTTTCAATGGATTTTCGCATTCTTAGAAATGATAAAATCTCTAATTAAGAGTTTTCTAAGGTTTTAATGTTATACTATTCTTTATTATATTCAAATCAGATATTCCGAAGTAATCTTGGAATTTTTTAGTAGTTTTGTAGACTTTTAATCTTCCTACTGATTCATGTTCTATAAAGCCTAATTGTTCCAAACCTTTAACGTGTGAATATGCTTGACTCCCCCTTATCTGTACCAATCTCTTAGAACTAACTGGCTGTTCATATACTACATAAGACAAAGTTTTCAACGCAGAAGATTGAAGTAGTGGTTGTTTAGCAAATTTCCTTATGAGAGAACCGTAGTCTGACTTGAGTTGGAAAACATAATTTCCATCTTCTAACTCTTTTAGTTCTAAAGCATTGAACACTTCATTAATTTTTCTCGTTAAATCCAAAAGTATTTTTTTTACTTTTTCTTTAGAATTCAATCCTGTTGCTTTTACTAATTCGTCAAGGGACATTGGTCTCCCAGAGGAATATAGTGCTGCCTCAACCCTTGCTATAATTTCTTTTTCCGGCAGACTCTCTTTCAAAATCAATATAGTGTTATAAATGACATTTATTAAGATTAGGTCATAGTTGGAATCTTCTTATTTCAATATCGGATGATTCACCTATTTGTATTATGTCTATCTTTCCTTTCATGGCAAGATGCAGTAAAGCTATAAAGATTCTTGCTACCTCTAACCTATCTAATTTCTCAATAAGCTTACTAAATAAGATAGTTTCGGTTAATCTTAGTGAGTGCATTATAAATTCTTCTTTTTCTTCCAATATTTTCTCAAATTTAACTAAATAATGATCAAAATCAAAAATCTCTATAGGTTCTAAATCTTCAAGGTTTCTCCTCTTCGAGTTGGGATTATTTAAAGAAGAAATTATATTTTCTAGTACATTAAGTAAATCTTCCAAAGAGACTGGATAAGTTGATGATAATCTAAAAGGAAAATCAATTAATTTTAGAAGAGGAATTTCCTTTTCAGTTGAAGTAGCGAAGTTTTTTTTTTCCATGGAAAGTTTTTCTAGTTGAAAAATACTCTCGACTTTCAACCGATAGATGAGAGTCGATGACCATGCAGCAATTCCACAAATTCTAAGATCTTTTTTTTCACTAGAATTTATAATTTTCAGGAGTAATTCTAATAATGTTGAAATATTTATTTCCCATACATTTCGTTTTCCTAATAGAGAGGTGTTAAAAAGTAAATTTAATGGAGGAGTTGCTAGAGATGAATTATTATTACCTTCTTCACTCATTTATAAGGCTTCAATACAAACTTTAAACTATAAAAAGATACTGAAAGTTTAAGATTTTAACCATTCTATCGGGATATCTTGGTAGATTCCATTAGGTAATGTTCTTCTAATAGATATAGGTAAAGCTTTTTTTTCTAATTCTTCAATAGCTATCGAAATGGAGCTTCGTGCATTCACATTCCCTTTAATCATAAGAGGTGCCCCATAAGATATTTGTAAAGAACGAGCGCCTGTTATTCTCGCTTTTTCAAATCTCGTTAACCTTTTAGGACCAATCAAAATTTCTTGGCCTTGACTATTGATTTCTCGTAAGCTAACCTCAAATTCCTCATATTCTACAAATTCTTCTTTACGTAAAGATTCCGGTACTTGAGGTGTTGGTACTTCTGGTTCTTCCAATACCTTTTTGTGTTTGGTACGATTTTTTGGTGTTTTTGTTTCTGATTTTGAAGGTGATTCTTTTTTCTTATGTTTGGACGATTTTTTAACTGTAGTTTCTCTTTCATTTTCTAATTTAGTGTCCTCTAGTGTTTTATCAATATCTTTATTGTTTAATTCCTCAACCAAGAATACTGCAAAAGCTAATTTAAATATAATTAAACGTTACGAATTTAAGGTAATTGCTGGCCAACCTTTATTAAGTGGATATTATGTCAAGTGTAAACCATTTTTCCTCAGTCTCTAGAATAGATATAAAAGGAACCGTAGAAAAGAAGCAAGTCCTAACCGGGCAACTTATACGTCATTTAGCTCCTCTTACTCTATCTCAATTGCTAAGGTTTTTTCCTCTTCATGGAACAGTTCATTATTATGATGGTGTATTCTGTTACATACAAACACAAATAAATATTGGTCAAGAAAAACCTAGAAAAAAGTTTTCAAAGGGAGATATTACTTTCATGACATCAAATGGCTCAATGTGTTTTTTCCTCAAAGATGCCAATGTCTCGTATTCTATGAACCTCATTGGTAAAATAACTTCAACTATTGAAGAACTCATTAATTTAAAGCCTGTAGACGTACTAACTATAAACACATGAATTGACTAGAGTTAGACAATACAATAAAGAAATTTGTTAACTATTATTAAAAGAGTAAACTTTATGTCCACTATAACCTCCAATGAATTTTACTGTTCCTTTTGATTCCAAATTTCTAATATAATTATTTGCGATTGATATTTTTACTCCCAGGACTTTTGATATAGATTGTACAGTAATTGCCTTCATTCCTCTTAGTATACTTACATCATTGATATCTTCTATTAATACAGAAGATTTATGTTTTTGACTTTTGATTTGAGGCTTCGTTTCATCCTTCTTTGGTTTGTTAGTTCCATCGCTTGGTTGTTGTCCTGTAGCTTTAGTTGAACTTAGTGTCTTTTTCTTTACGCCACCCATATTGATTTCTTTATATCTTTTTAGTTATATACTTTATACTTGTTTATCAAAATTCAAATCATATTTTATAAATAATGAACTTTATAAGAATAATTATTGGATTTTTTAACTATAGCAGAAATTTTTGAAGAAATGCACAAGACTAATAGCAGACTAGTATTAATAGATCACTTAGTAACTCTTTTTAAAAGCACTCCAGTTAATACCATAAAAAAAATAATTTATCTCCTTCAAGGAAAACTTTCTCCAGCCTCTGAAGGAATTGAATTAGGATTAGGAGAAAAATTAACCATTAGAGCTATAGCAGAAGCTTCAGGAATTAGTGTGAAAGAAGTCGAAGAGAAATTTGGCAAAATAGGAGATTTAGGAGAAACAGCAAAAGAAATTGCAAAAAATAAATATCAACAGACTCTCCTTAGCGAAAAAATTACTATAGAAAGAATATACTCAACCTTTGAAAAAATAGCAAAATCACTAGGATCACAATCTCAAATTATTAAACTTCGTCTCGTTAGTAGCTTATTGAATGATGCAACACCATTAGAAAGTAAATATATCATAAAATTTCTCCTAGGTAATTTGAGACTAGGCATAGCTGAATATTCTATCATTGATGCCTTGGCAATAGCGTTTACAGGAAATAGAAACAATCGTAAAAAAATAGAAGAAACTTATAATATCTATACTGATCTAGGAACAATTGCAGAAATATTATTTAAAAAAGAGGTAGAAGGTTTAAATGAATTACAAATAACACCTCTAAAACCTATTCGACCAATGCTAGCCGAAAGAATAACGGATCCGACAGAAGGATTGAAAAAAGCGAATGGCATGATAGCTTTTGAATATAAACTCGATGGTGAAAGAGTCCAAATCCACAAATATGATACAGAAGTACAATTATTTTCAAGAAGCCTCGAGAAAATAACTAACCATTATCCTGATATTGTGGATGCAATAAAGAAATTTTCAATTCACAATTGCATTTTAGAAGCAGAAATAGTACCACTTGACTTAGTGACTAAAAAGATTCAACCATTTCAGGAATTAATGCATAGAAAAAGAAAGTATAATATCAATGACGTTATCCTAAAGTATCCAATTAAGGTATTCCTATTTGACATCTTGTATTTAGAAGGAAACAATTTGACGCAATATGAGTATACAACAAGAAGAGCAATTTTAAAATCTACTATTGATAAAAATAAGAATAATACTATAGAGTTAGTCAAGCAAATTGTTTCATCAAAACTAAACCAAATCGACATTTTTTTTCGTAAAGCCAAAGATGACGGTTGTGAAGGATTAATGTTAAAGCAATTAAATAGCAAATATCGAGCAGGTGCAAGGGAATTCTTATGGATGAAGTTAAAAAAAGAATACGATAACACATTCGGGGATAGTTTTGACCTCACAGTAATTGGAGCCTTATTAGGTAAAGGAAAGCGTACAGGTTACTATGGAGCTCTTTTATTAGCTGCATATGACAAAAATTCTGATACCTTTCAAAGTATTTGTAAAGTAGGAACTGGATTTTCGGACCATGA
>DATDKD010000095.1:0-6000 GCA_036520175.1 Nitrososphaeraceae archaeon | reverse complement strand
AAATTAATTGAGTAACCTTCTATATCATATATTTATTTATTATATTAATAGAGTTAAAATATCTTGTTTTCCACATTCTTAAACAAATAGACATCCTTAGAATAGGAATTGTTTCTATAATTTTACACAACCATTACAAACTTCTTACGTTATGTGTTGGAGAAAAATATTATGGTATTCAATCGGAATTTTTTTAAATAGACATATCAATTGATGCATTTAATACTTATACGTGATTTTGTGAATGTTATCTGTTTTATCATAAAAACTATTTATTACTGAAAATATAAATAAGAAAATTTAAATGTCAATTTTTCTATTATCTTTGATGGTTTATATAATAATTAATGCTATATGTTCAAAAAAGAGAAAATTATAGTAAGTTTATCTTGTGAATAAGTAAAAATTAACTATTTTCTGATCAAGGAAAGTTTAATAACCTATTTAATTTTTTTTTTCTATATGCCTAAATTCAAATCAACTCAAGATATTATTAGAATTATTGATACTAAAGATCAAATACGTAATTTTGGTGTTATTGCACATGTAGATCATGGTAAAACTACCATGAGTGATAGCCTTTTAGCTGCATCAGGAATTATTTCCCCTTCCGTAGCAGGACAAGCATTAGCTCTGGATTCAATGAAACTTGAACAAAATAGGCAGATGACTATCAGAGGAGCTAATGTAACACTATTTTACGAGCACGAAGGTAAAGAATATGTTATAAATATGATAGATACACCAGGGCACATTGATTTTACTGGTAGAGTCACAAGAGCTTTACGGGCAATTGACGGGGTTGTAGTTGTTTCTGACTCTGTAGAAGGTATTATGACTCAGACTGAAACTGTAACAAGACAAGCTCTAGAGGAAAGAGTTAGACCTGTCCTTTATATAAATAAAATAGATCGATTGGTAAAGGAATTACGTCTAGATCCACCTGCAATGCAAAAATGGCTATCAAATATTATAGCAGAGTTCAATAAATTAATAGATATTTATGCAGAACCAGAACTGAAAGAGAAATGGAAGGTAAGCATACAAGCCAATAATGTAGCCTTTGGATCTGCTAAAGATAGATGGGGATTTAATTTTAAGGTAGCCCAAAAAAAGGGATTTAGTTTCAAAGATGTTTATGATGCATATACTTCTGATGATCCATCTAAGATCAAAGATCTTTCTGAGAAAGCACCCCTTCATGAAGCAGTTCTAGGTATGGTTGTTCAACACCATCCTCCTCCTTATATAGCTCAAAAATATAGAATCCCAAAGATATGGCCAGGGGATTTAAATTCTGATATTGGGAAGTCATTGATAAATTGTGATGAAAAAGGTCCTGCTGTAATGATGGTGACTACAATTAATGTAGATCCACAAGCTGGCAGAATAGCTACAGGAAGATTATTTTCAGGTACTGTTAAAGATGGAGATGAAGTTTATTTAATTGATGCCAAACGGCCTGGAAAAGTTCAATCCGTAAACATCTATATGGGAAATACTAGAGAAGTTGTGAGTGTTATACCTGCTGGTAATATTCCTGCTCTTTTAGGTTTGGATTATGCCGTTGCTGGTGAAACAATTTCTACCGTTAAAAATATTGTTGCTTTTGAATCTATTAAATATGTTTCCGAACCTGTTGTAACAATTGCTGTAGAAACTAAACATCCAAAAGATCTTCCTAAGCTCGTAGAAGCTCTTCGTAAAATAACAGTTGAAGATCCAAATCTTATTATCAAAATAAATGAAGAAAGTGGAGAAACATTAATGGCTGGAATGGGAGTATTACATCTTGAGATCGCTACATCACTGTTACAAGAAGCAGGTCTATCTATAACTACTTCTCAACCTTTAATAAATTATAGAGAGACGATTCGTTCCAAAGGCGGACCTATAATGAGTAAATCTCCTAATAGACATAATAAGATATTCATGCGAGTAGAACCCCTTAGAGAAGATATTATTGAAATGATTAAAACTGGACACATAAAGGAAGATATGGATAAAAAGGAATTAGCTAAAATCCTTAGAGAAAAAGGATGGAATGCAGATGAAGCGAGGAATGTTAGCGCTATTGATCCATCAGGAAATATGTTGATCGATGAAACTAAAGGTGTTCAATTTATTCAAGAATCAATGGACTCTATCAAATCAGGATTTGATGATGTAGTGCATTCAGGAGCCTTGGCACATGAAACTCTAAGAGGTGTTAAATTTGTTCTTAACCATTTTGTGCCACACGAAGACCCTGCTCATAGAGGATTAGCACAATTGATGCCTGCAACCAGAAGATCTATGTTGGGTTCTATGTTAATCGCAGATCCAGTACTTTTGGAACCTATACTAGGAATTGAAGTAAAATGCCCTCAAGAGCAAATAGGTACAGTAGCAGGAATTTTATCCGGAAAACGAGGTAAATTATTAAACGTAGACCAAAAAGGAGTTATAGCTATTATGCAAGGTGAAGTTCCAGCTTCTGAAACTTTTGACTTATCAGAGGTTATGCGTGGCGGAACAGCAGGTAAAGCAATGTGGAGTACTTACTTTAAAAGTTGGCAAGCAGTGCCTCAGTCTGTTATACGAACACTTATTGCTGACGTACGCAAAAGAAAAGGGCTTAATCCAGAACCTCCCAGTCCTGATGAATTTATTGACAAAGAATAAATAACAAAATTTACTTAATTTTTATTTTATTTTTATATGTGGTATTAACGAATGTGATACAATCTAGTTAATTCCAATGTATCAAACTAGTTGCTTTGTCATGTAATTTTTTATCAAAAGTTTTTATGTCTACGTCTTTAAAGGGGTTTATTTTTTCTAACACAGGCGGAGCTCCATTGTTTTCTAGTGTTGACTTATTTTTTAGTTCTTCAAGTATCTTTTCTTGTAACTTTGGATGACATATTCTACTATGATATATACATCCGAGTGATCCATTAATCATCTCTTTTAAATGTGCTTCTCCTTTGTCCTCATGAAAGTGGGGATTTCTAGTTTCAACTTGCATTACCTCTACACCTTTATCCATTGCATCTTGATTTTCTGTAGGTAATATTCCCCCAAATTGTTCAAGTAGATTCACAATTTCATAAGTTTCTACAGAGAACCCTGAAGAAAAATAAAGTAATTCCGCAAGTTTGAGAGACATACAATGTTCACCTGAATTTCCTGTTCGCATTACTTCAGTTTCAAATCCTGTATAATATGAAACAAGAGAATTTAAATAGTAATTAGTAATTTCAGATACTCTACCCCATTTTGAAAAATAAATTCCAGTTTCAGAAATCTTGGGTTTATAAATCCAAGAAACTCTTATCATCTTATAAGGTGTATCAGACATTGCAATACCAGATGCAAAAATTTTTACATATTCATTGACAGCACCAGGTACGTAATTATCTCCATCAATGAAGCCGACATATTCTTTATGAGCCATTTTAGCAAGAAGCATTCCTAATACCATTCCTTCTGCCTTGCCGTTTCTAATGAGTTGATCAGAACCTATTAACTCATTGTAATTAACTTCTCTTAGGGTCTCAGCAAGACCTTCATCTCGCTGATGAATAATTAAGGCGTTTTTGTTAGCAAATCTATTAAATTGTTGAAGTGACTCTTTCTCTAATTTGTATCTATCAACGGGTTGGCGAGGACTATTTGAAACTATAATAGTCATACAATCATGAGGAATTCCACTTAAAACCCCCTCTAAAAGCTTCAATCTTTCGTTTTTTATGGGAATAACTATAGCCATCTTACTTTCTATCTCTGAAATTTGTTCATTCCCGACTCCGGTAATATTTTCTGACACTTTTTTTCCTTTATCTGAACCAGAATCAAGCTCAAAGACCCGCTGGACACCATGAAGGCTTATCGATCCAAATCTTTCAGTAAATCGAGGTAAATCTAATTTCATATATTTTTCTCCTTTTTTTAGTAAAAACCAAATTAAAACGAGACTTACATATATTTAAATCAGATTAATATTATAATAGTAATTATTTCAATTGTAGAAATTATTTACTATGTCTTTCGATACTATTTTTCTAAACTTATTTTCTATTTTTAGAGATTCTTTTTCTATATTTTCATCCTCAAGTACCCTAAGTAGTTTAATCAACGATTTTTCATCGATGAATGATTTTAATACCCTTTCGAATGGTTCGTCCTTCAATTTATTAATGAAGTGATACTATTTTATTTAACAGGTATTCAATGTGAATACACTAGAATTTTACCTTTTTTTTTTAACTAAAATTGCTCTAGTTTTTTACTACATAGACACTCTAAATGGATATATATTTTTATAAATATAATAAATCAATGACTATTTTAAATAATTATTATTAAATTATTTGATTTTTAAAAGTCTTAGCAATTATAAATGGTGCAATCAGTAATGCAGGAATACTTATAACAATAAATACAGTTTGAAGCGATGCCAATATCGATATAGTTGTGGTTCCAGCACTTAAGCCAAAAATTGCTGCTATTATGCTACCTGCACAAGTTGGACATCCAATAAATAATCCACAAGTTGCACCAATACCACCTATAACTCTTGATTGATTATTATCTTTTAATCTTTTTATCATAAAAGTATTTATTGAAATATTAAACCCTACTAAGAAAGAAACAATAAATACTAATGCTATATTAATTGGAATTAGAAAGATAAAAAAATTGTCAGCTAAATAGACATATGTTATAGGTACATACCCTATAGAGTTACAACATGGAATTATTTTTATTGAGGGATGAAACTTGCTATCTTCAACAGAATTTGATCCATTATCAGTAAAGACAAATATCTGAGAAAGAAAACTAAAAATAACACCATAAAGAATTCCAGAAAATATCATTAACAAAATGTATTTTTTTTCTTTAAATGGTAAGGAAATGAAATATTTTAAATTATTTTTTGCAAATTCCTTTGAAACATAAAGATTCCACAAACCAAAACAAATAGCTATTGATGAAATAAATGTTAGTATTAGTATTCCTATTGATATAGTAAATAAGACAGGCGTAAACATGATTATATCATTAAAGTTTGGATTAGTAAATTTGGAATAAAAAATATAAGATAATATTAATGATGAAACACTAAAGATTATGATTCTAGGACCTTTATTCAATAAAATATTCTCTTTTAACCTCATAGGTATGAATTACTATACTAAACTAAACCACCAAAAATAAATTTTGTTATTATAGGAATATATGAAAAATTTATCTCGTAGTTTATCCTAATATTAATAGATATGAATGACATTTTTTCATCAAATGATGAATACATTCCGGTAGAAATTAGTAATATTGGTTACGCGGATCATTTGGGATTGGAAGGTTTTTTAATTTTAAAATCAATAGAAGGAAAGGAATTTCCTATTAATGCATTTTCAGGTGAAGTTGCAAAACATATACTTCGGTTTAGAGAAGGAGACAAGAATACCATTCCTACAATATACAATCTAGTTGAAGAAATAGCTGTAATGCAAGATTTATTATTAATGGAAGTCAGAATATATATGAGTGGATCAGTACTACGAGCTAACCTATATTTTAGAGGAAGAAAGGATACACTTATTCTACGAAATTACCGTGCATCTGATGCGATTGCGTTAGCATCATATTATGACGTTCCTATAAAAGTGCGAAAAAACTTATTTGAAGATGAATTACAAACTACAGAATAAGCCGACCAGAAAAAAATATGAATTTTTATTTACTGTTATTTTATTTTTAAGAAAATTTAAATTAAAATTGGACTTAGAAATAGAAAGCAACCTATCATATTTATTATCATTTCGATATACAGTTAAAGATTGTTATATTATATTATTTCTTTTTTCTACCTATAAAATTTTAAATATTTTATTTTATTTTTTGTACTCTTCTCTAAAATTTAGACTTAAATTATAAAAATATAAAACTCCTAGCAAGAACAATCAATTAGATAGATGTAACAGTTAATTTATAACAAAGAGATTAAGACTT
>DATDKD010000094.1:0-8159 GCA_036520175.1 Nitrososphaeraceae archaeon | reverse complement strand
GAGTCTTCCTGCTCTATTTTTTGTTCTATTCAAGTGGTCAAATACTATTATAAAGCAAATCTTTTGAAGCATTCTTTTAATAGATTCATATATCCTTTGAATTATTTTATCATTTATTTGAGCTTTGTTATTTAACTGTTCTATAGTTGAACGAGAATCACTTCTAATAATAACTATTTGTCTTGTTCTTTTTATTTTCTTAAATGCTTTAAGATTATCAGAAATTGCAAAAAATATGGCAAGCATTTCCATTCTTTGAATACCAAACTTTTCATTTTTCAAGGAAGGTTTTATTGATCTTATTTTGCTTTGTTTATTAAAGTGATTGTGCCATGAAATATAACCAGAGGGTGAACCATCTGCATCAATTGCTATATTTAAAACACGCAATCTATAGTATATCTGTCCGATATGCTATATAGTCATTACGCATAACGTTGAAATAATTTTTTTATGGATAATTTTCTTGTAAGAATAAATCCAAGCAAAGGAAGTTTTTTCTTTAACAACAATTATTAAATTACTTTTGATTATCTAAAAGTATGAATTCTTTACTATTAGTAAATTTATCTTATTTCAATTTCTTTTATTCTGTATATCCTGATGGTTATCGTTATCATTTTCCTCTTCATTATTGAATTTCATGTCTTTTGATAAGATCCAATTTTTTTTCCAAAGGAGAAACAGCGAAATTCCTATCATGGTCACCATAACAACTACCACTATACCAAAATGCCTTGGGATTAAAGTAAGATTATTTAAATTAAATCCTTCCATACTAAAAATACTTATCATTAGTGAAAGTGGGAGAATAATAGTAGAAAAGATTGTTAATATCCTCATTGTTTCATTCAATTGCAGTGAAATACTGGAAGAAAATATTTCTCTTGTAGAATTTATTGTATCTCTATATGATTCGACCATGTCAATTAATTGATTAATATCGTCATAAACCACATTAAGGTACTTTATATCTTCATTATCCTGCTCAGTATTTTTTAAATAATTTATTATATTTCTAGCATGCCAAAAATATCGTCTTATAATTATGGATTGTTTGGATATAAGATCCAAATGTGTAAGAGTTGTTTTAGAAGGTCTATATTGAGCATCCTTTTCAAAATCAAGTAGTTTAAGTTCTATTGCAGTTACTAGAAGCTCATATGAATCTATTATGCTGGTTATGATGCTATAGTACAAGGCGTCAATAGAATATTCTAATATTTTATTATTTTTTAATAACATTTTGCGGCCTTGCGATAAAAGATCTACATGTTCAGAATGAATTGTTATTAACCATCCTCTACCAACAAAGAAGTATATAGGATGTGTTTCTAAATTTTTTAGATTCCTATATTTTAATTGAAGTAATATAGTAAATTTTTGATCATCCAAAACCATGATCTGCTGCCTTTTAGAATTACTTTCAAATTTTTTTAATGCATCTTTGTCTATATTGAATATTTGCTGAAGATTAGTAAGCTCTGAATTAGTAGGATTAGTTAAGTCAATCCAAACTTTATATCCTGTATTGAGAGCCACATTTGAGATACTTACTTCGTCCTCTTTTACTTCTCGATCATTGTAATATATTATTGATTTTTGCAATAGGACCACCTTTAAAATTATTATTATAATATATTCAATATATATATTGAATAATATGATACTGAAATTCTCAGTTCAAATTCTTATCTTAATAAAAATATAAAGAAATGAATGAAAAATTATTTTCAAGAACCTTAAATTGATATTTTAGAAAATAAGACTGAATCTTTGATATTATAGCTATTATACCTAATTATAAAATTAGTAGTATATTATAGATAATAGTGTAAAAGTTGCAAAAACGAGAAGAAATAGCTCCTTAAATACCTGATCAGTATATTTTAGAAAAATCTAAAAAATTTTTCAGAATTACTTATAATAATAACGAATTGTACACATATTTAACTAATACTGATTTGTAACAGAACTAATAAGCACAAATTGTTATACTAAATAAAGAGATACATAATATGTAAAGAAATAAAAGTACTTTAACATGTAAATAATTCTATTTAACGAAATATATACAAAAGAGTTTTAGGTACCTAACCAAAATAGAAGTATGTCATTTTGTTTCTCAATATATCTAAGAATGCAGCATCTACTAATTTTTTCACAAACCAGCAACTATAATAAGTTTTCGGTTACTATACTGTTTATATGTTCTATTGATTTACCATTGTTTCTTAGTTAAGATGGCTCCTCTAAGACTAATCTTTTTTGAAGAGAATTATTGCCCAAAAAAATCAACATAATAGAGAAATTATTTTCATTCATGTAAGTATACCTTCCTAATTTAAATATTTTTGAATATGGTTGCAATTAAAATTAAAATTTTTCCCAATATAAAAAATATAATTACTATAATATGTAATAATGAAAATTAACTGCAACTCGAGTTAATCATATTTAATAGCATGTTCATGCTTAGATAAGAAAATGGTGAAGAAATATAACTGATAAGATAGAGCAAACAACTACTATAATCAATTTATATAATTCAGGAATTAATCCAGAAGTAATAGCATTAGAATTGGACATACAGTATGATACTGTAATGGAAGTAATTAGGAGTGAGCAGATAAAAAAACAAAGAAGATCTGAAACTAAACTAGACAATCAATTTCTTAACAAGTTATATCTTGATGCAATTATTAATGTTGAGTCGGTGATAAAGGATTCACAAGTTAGAATATGGAAATCTTTGAAAGCAAATCCTGAGTTTAATATTTCTCTCAATGAATCTCAAAAGATATTGGAAAAGTTTATGGAATCAAAAATAAAGCTAGTAATTTTAAATATTGACTTGGTAGGTTCTACAAAAATGTCTTTGAATTTGTCCATTGATAGACTAACAACAATAATTAGAGCATTTGCTCAAGAAATGACCATACTAATATCTATGTATGGAGGATATGTTTTAAAGTATATTGGAGATGCAGTGTTAGCATTTTTTGTTGTGGACACAAATGACACTAACGATTTCTATGATAATGAGAACAAGGCTAAATATAGTAGTAATAATAATAATGACAATTTTGATTCTCTTTCCTACAGTAATGTAATAAGTTGTGCCTATACTATGATTAAGGTAGTTCAAGAAGGTATAAATCCAATTTTAAATCAGAATGATTACCCTGACTTAAAAGTAAGGATAGGAATCAATTTTGGAGAGATTGCAGTAGTAAAGTATGGTGTGGATATGGATGAATATAATAATATGATACTGAAACGACCCCATCTGGACCTTATAGGATATACTATTAGTATAGCAGTGAAGATGACTTCACTAGCCAAACCCGATCATATTGTCATTGGTGAAGAATTATTTAGTATGTTAGAGGGCAAACTAAAAGATACTTTTAAACAATTATCAATTACTCCTGATCTATGGAATTATTCAACAGAAACTACAGGGAAAATATATAGTGTATATGAGAATATAAGATAAATAGTATTTTGCACCCAATTCATTTCAACTTGTCAATTTCGATACAATAATTTAATTATATATTTTGAATTTTGCTAAAATATATTTTATCTAGTTAAAGTCAAATAATAAAATATTAAATTTAAATGTGTTAATAATCTATTACAATGATATACTTCTTACTCATTTATTGAAGCTTTTTCGAATAGAAACTATAATAACTCATTATACATGCTACAATAGTAGATTATTTTATAATAAACTGAGAACAATTACATTTGAAGATAAAAAATGGATTATTATTGTGACAAATAATTAAACTTTGAATTCCTTTTGCAACAATTACTTTATATTCTAATACAGGTAAAATCTACAAGTACAGTCAAACAATCAATAAATAATAGTAAGTTCTTATAAATATTAACAAAATGACATTTGATAGTATTGATAATAATGATAACAAAAAATCTTCTAACAATAAAGGAAATGGTAAAGCAACCCTAAAAGTTGCAGAAGCAGAACAACGGGATATAGGAAGAAAAATTGTTCGTATTGATCCAGATGCAGCTCAAAGTCTAAATGTTATGACCGGAGATGCGCTAGAATTATCTTCATTTGGAAAGAACGCAGTTTTATTGAGTTGGCCAGGACGGGATAAGGACAGGGGTACTGGTTTAGTTCGTATTGATGGTTATACAAGAAATAAACTCGATGTAGGTATTGGTGATACTATAGAAGTTAAAAAAGTTGAATCAAAGGATGCTAAAAGTATAACCTTTGCTCCAACAGAACCACTTCGAATAATAGGTGCTGAACAATATCTCGCAGAGTCTTTAAATGGACAACTAATGACTAAAGGCGATATAATCCCTTTAAACGTCATGGGTCAAAGGATAGATCTTGTAGTAATATCAACGGATCCATCTGGACCAATAATTATTAATGATGCTACAAAAGTTACAGTTTCTGAGGATAGTGCAAAGGCAGTACAAGCTTCTCAAGAAGGAAAAGTTCCATCTATTACATATGAAGATATTGGTGGTATCCGAAATGAGATTGCTCGTGTTCGAGAAATGATCGAGCTTCCTCTGAGACATCCTGAGTTATTCAAAAGATTAGGAGTTGAAGCTCCAAAAGGTGTTTTATTACATGGTCCTCCAGGTACGGGGAAAACCTTGCTTGCAAGAGCAGTTGCAAATGAGACAAACGCTAATTTCTATTCTATTGGCGGACCTGAAATAATGAGTAAATACTATGGAGAATCTGAGGAAAAATTAAGAAATGTATTCGAACAAGCTGAGAAGAATGCTCCCTCTATTATTTTCATAGATGAGATTGATTCAATAGCTCCAAAGCGAGAAGAAGTATCAGGAGAGGTTGAAAGAAGAATAGTTGCTCAGCTGTTATCTTTAATGGATGGATTAAAGTCCAGAGGTAAAGTAGTAGTAATAGGTGCTACCAATAGAGTTAATGCTATCGACCCAGCACTAAGACGTCCAGGTAGATTTGATAGGGAATTAGAAATTGGGGTCCCAGATAGAGAAGGTAGACTTGAGATATTGCAAATACATACAAGAGGAATGCCCCTTGCAAAAGATGTTAATCTAGAAAAACTAGCCGATATTTCTCATGGATTTGTAGGAGCTGATCTACAATCTCTCTCAAAAGAAGCCGGAATGAGATCCCTGAGACGAATACTTCCAAATCTTGACTTGTCATCTGAAAGTATACCTAGTGATACTCTGCGTAAGATAATAGTCACTATGAATGACTTTATGGATGTTATTAAAGAAATGGAGCCTTCTGCAATGAGGGAAGTATTTGTTGAGATACCTGACATTAGTTGGGATGATATTGGAGGATTGGAATCAATAAAGCAAGAGATGCAAGAAGCGGTAGAATGGCCGCTTAAATATCAAGGAATATTTACATTCGCAGATGCGGTGCCTCCTAAGGGGATCCTATTATATGGTCCACCAGGAACAGGCAAAACCTTGATGGCAAAAGCTGCAGCAAATGAAAGTGAAGCCAACTTTATTAGCATAAAAGGACCTGAGCTCTTATCAAAATGGGTTGGAGAATCTGAAAAAGGAGTTAGAGAAATATTTAGAAAAGCTAGGCAAGCAGCACCATGCATCATATTTTTTGATGAAATAGACGCTATAGCTCCCAAAAGAGGCGGTGATTTTGGAGATTCTCACGTTACTGAGAGACTAATTAGTCAATTACTTACTGAACTTGATGGATTAGAAATATTAACAAATGTTGTAGTTATTGGTGCAACTAACAGACCAGATATTGTAGATGCTGCACTGTTAAGGCCGGGAAGATTTGATAGATTACTTTATGTTCCTCCTCCAGATCGGGATTCAAGAATACAAATTATAAAGATTCATATCAAAAAGAAACCTTTGGATGACTCTGTCGATATAGAAAAACTAGCAGATCAAACAGAAGGATATACAGGTGCAGATATAGCGTCGCTATCATCAGCTGCGGTCATGCTTGCTTTACGGGAGCACGTATCAAAGTACAAAGATCCAAAGGAAGCAGAAGAACACAAAGAAGAATTGAAAATACATATGACACACTTTGAGGATGCTATGAAGAAGATTAGGCCACTCTCTACTCAAGAGTTGAATATGTATAAGATAATAGCAGAACAATTTGGAAAGCCCGATGTTGCATCAAAAACAAAAGGACCAGAATTACAAAAAGGGTTTATATCTTAAATAAATAATATTAATTATCCAATAATAATTTTTAGCTATCCATTAATTATTATATGATTTACATATTTTTTTGTTGTAGTAACTAGCTTGATATAGAAGTATTTTAAAGAGGAAAACCTCTATCCCAATTTTAGTTTGGTATCTATCTTTTGACTATACAATTCGATCATATTAAATGTAAATGAGCTTACAAGGTGTTGTAGTAGTTTACTTAAAGACTAGCATCAATATTTCTGATATAGGGACACTATTTATTATAATTCGAATGTACGAAGATGAACTTAACAAAATTTAAAAATAGCAATAATGCTAGATGATTTTTTTCAACATCTTAATTCAATTCTTGTATTAAAACTCTATTAAGATCAATAGTTAATCTATTGAAAATCATTATTTCTAATATGGGTATTCATAATTGTTAATTCCTAAATATAATAGTAAGACCAAACCTAAAATAAATTGGCACTATATTCTATAAATTATAAAAGTTATTTGGTTCTTTAAATTTAAAGTTAATGATAAATACACCATAAAATTTAATATCAATAAAACGAACCTATTTTATCTTCGATTCTTTACAACGATTTATATAAGTATTCTGCCGATTTTTATTATATGCTGTCATTGAAGTTTAAGACAATCAATCCTGCTACTGAAGGAATTATTAATGAATATGAAAATATGACATTCGAGCATTTAGATAACATTTTAATGAATGCTAAAAATGCGTTTGTTCTCTGGAAAGAAGATTTTAAAAAAAGAGCTGATTATTTATACGCTTTTACTAATGAATTTAGGAAGAATAAGGACAACCTAGCTAAAATTGCAACACAAGAAATGGGAAAACCGATAAGGGAATCAAAAACTGAAGTAGAGAAATGTGCGTGGGCTATGGAGTATTTTGCTGATAATGGGCAAATTTTCATGACTGATGAAATTATCAATACTGACGCCAGAAAAAGTTTCATAACATTTGAACCACTCGGTGTTATTGCGAGTATAATGCCATGGAATTTTCCCTATTGGCAGGCATTACGCTTTGCAGCTCCCTCATTGATTGCAGGAAATACTATTGTACTAAAACCAGCCAGCGCGACCATGCAATGCGGATTGGAAATTGAAAAAATATTTGAAAAAGTCGGATTACCAAATGGTGTTTTCCAAACTGTAATTGGTAATTCAACAGTTGCTGAATATCTGATAGATTCAAAGAAAGTAGATGCAGTTACATTTACGGGAAGTGTACCAGTAGGCTCCAACGTCGCAAAGAGATCTACCTCTCATTTAAAAAAATGTGTACTAGAACTAGGAGGAAGCGATCCTTTTATTGTATGTGCCGATGCAGATATTGATAAAGCTTCATTAGGGGCAGTAAAGGGTCGCTTTATAAATTGTGGTCAAAGTTGTATAGCAAGTAAAAGATTCTTTGTTGTGAAAAAAGTAGCCAATGAATTTATGGAAAAATTTGTTGAAAAGACTGAAAAACTTAGAATAGGAGATCCTCTAGAAGAAACAACTGATATAGGACCACTAGTAAGCCTCCCCAGTCTTGAATTTATAGATAAAGTAGTTCAAGATTCTATTAAAGAAGGAGCAGAACTTTTAATAGGAGGGGAAAGATTGGATAAAAAAGGTTATTTTTATAAACCTACAATACTAAAGGATGTACGTCCTGGAATGAGAGTTGTTGACGAGGAGACTTTTGGACCAGTCGCTCCAATAACAATTGTTGAAGACGAACGAGAAGCAATTAGATTTGCAAATGACTCCGAATTTGGCCTTGGTGCTAGTATATGGACACAAGATCTTGATAAGGCTGAAAGACTATCTAGACTAGTACAGTCTGGAATTGTGACAGTTAATAATGTTGTTATGTCAGATCCAAGAGTTCCTTTTGGTGGTATCAAAAATAGTGGTTTTGGTAGAGAATTATCAAAATATGGAATACT
>DATDKD010000093.1:0-20452 GCA_036520175.1 Nitrososphaeraceae archaeon | reverse complement strand
CGTGCACTAAGAAATATTGATCATGAAGCAGCCAAATTAGGAATTTCATTTTATCAGATGATCTTTATACTGATTCAAAAAGATTTAATTCAGACTAGAAAAAAGAATATATAAAGTTTATGAGGTCCTATAGTCTTAGAACAAAGATTTTCACTAAGTCAAGCTTTTCTCTTGAATGGATCAATCCTCTTAACTATACCTAAAAATGTATATTTAGTAAACGTTTTTAATTAAGAAATTTATTAAATATTACCTTCTGCAGCAAATGGTGTACCGGGTTTCGGTCCCGTTCCCCGAGACACTATTATGCTAAAGAGGAAAGGCCAAATACGGGACTGGCCGAAATAAGCCTCTTACCTGCAGAAGGAACAATATTATTCTTAGAATTTATTCTCTTTATTATATGAGTGAATTATATAGATTTGAGAAGAACTCTATATTGTAATAATGAATTCCATTTAGCACAATATACCGATTACAATAAAAATTGTAAAATAAGTTTATTTCTCAAATATATAAGTAATTCTGTATTGTTATATTCTATCAATTATATTTTTCATTATATTAAGTGTTATATAAATAGACAATTAATAATATTATTTATTGGAAATATGTTACGTATACTTCCAATGAAGACTGAGATGCTTGACACATAAAGATCCTTATTATTCTTTAACCACATCAGTTTTGAATCTAATAATTATTTTTCTCTTTTTGCAGATTCATCAATATACTGTAAACGTTGATCATTACACACTGGATTCAAAACTTATTATACACATTAATTGCAACACTTCAGAAATAGATTTTTTAATCGTTCTATCAGGAAAAAAGAGAGAAAGTATGCAAACCATATCAAAGATGACCTATGCATCTAAAATTACATAAACTATACTTTTTCTTGAGTAGACTATTCTATTTATATTTATATTAAGAAATTTTCCAATAACAATAAATATTGAGAAAGTATTGTTTTTTATTTGACTGAGAAATTTTCTTAGTTTTTAATCTTCATAATCTCTCTTAATTTAAACATATAGGAAATAAAAATTTTAGAAATGCTCATATACTATTGTAATAGTATTAATTATATGTCTGCTTTAAATGAGATCAGAAAGTTTTTTCAAGGGTTGCAGACATTATATCAGACCTACTTACCAAAAGTAGATCCCGTCTTAATTAATGATTTATTATCAAGGCAAGAAAAGATTGCTGATACTGATAATGCACCCTTTTACATGGTTGAAATGTTTACAAAGGATAGAATAGATGAAGAAGCAAAAAGAGAATTTATAATCAGAAAAACAGGAATGGCTCCAGCTATATATGATAAAGGTACTCATTATGTAACCAATCAGAGACTTACACTAGAGTTACTTAATGAATTAGCTGAGCCAGAAGATGTTCTAGAGATTACCGGTGATTTTACTGGTAATTTATCAGGGGTGGGTGCATCACACGATTATACTGGTAATCCATCAGGAATAGGCGCTTTACATTCTAGAAGTAACTTCGAGAGATCCTACCCTACTAAAAACAATGTCGATATTAACTTGGAAAATTCTTCAAAAACATCTATACAAGCTAATGTTGATAAGCTCCATGAAATTAGACTAGCTTATAAAGGCTTGAAGACATTATATGACACATACTTGCCTAAAATAGATCCTGACTTAATTAATGATTTATTATCAAGGCAATATAAAGATCCTGATAGTGCACCCTTTTACATGGTTGAAATGTTTACAAAGGATAGAACAGATGAAGAAGCAAAAAGAGAATTTATAATCAGAAAAACAGGAATGGCTCCAGCTATATATGATAAAGGTACTCATTATGTAACCAATCAGAGACTTACACTAGAGTTACTTAATGAACTAGCTGAGCCAGAAGATGTCATAAAAGTTACTGGTGATTTTACTGGTAATTTATCAGGGGTGGGTGCATCACATTCAAGGAGAGAGGCAATAGGGGAATGATCAATGAGGCTTAAGTCCATAAATTATATAATAAATTGATACAAGAAAAATAAAGATATAATGTTAAGTCTATTTTTTAATTAATGATAATATTTCACTAATTATTTTTTCATGGTCCGCATCTGTCTCAGTGGTTACTAAAAGAAGATGATCATTTTCCAAAGGAATAGTGATACGTTTTATTTTTTCATATGCAGCCATAGCATATTGTCCTCTTCCAATCTTTGAGGCAAGAGAATTACGCAAAGACCATCGGGCTAAAGCCTGGATATTGGATCTTTTAGTTTCTTCTGGAGACAATAAATTCGAAATTCCTTCTCTTTGACCACCGTATTTGATCTCACCGGAGTCATCACATACAGCTGCAAATCGCACTTTCTGATCCAGATTCATAATATCCTTAGTTAGAGAATTATAATCCATAATTGAGAATAATAGGATTAATCTTATAAGCTTTGTTTAATTTATCATATACTTTAAAGATAGAATTTGTATACGTATAGAAATAGCTCTTCAAGGATAGAGAATTAAAATGCTAAATGCAGAATAAAAGATTTGATAATGAACTAAAAATTATTTTTTTGACAAAGTTATTTTTTCTTACATTTAAAATCATCTTTATCTAAAGAATGTGGAGAATTATCCTCTTCATTGAATTTCCAACTATTAGCATACTTAACAGAATCTAATTCACATGCAGATATTTTTGTTATAATTTCATCTACATTGGGCGACATCAGGGTACCTTTAAAATTTGCATGTCCTAAGCCAAGCGCATGTCCGATTTCGTGTTTCGCAACATGTTCTAAAGTACGTTTATCTAATGTGAAACCATATGATTTTTTTGAGATTGCAATATCTACTTGATCAATAAATCCCAAATGATCGAAAAATGTCACGGTTTTTCCAACTTTTTTTCCTTTACCCTTTTTAAAGTCAATTTCGACGTCTGCGTCAGACCCATCCTTTACATATTTGAATTTTACCCCGCCAAGGGCCTCTTCCCAATCATTAATAGCTAGTTTGACAATTTTAGCCAAGTCTGATCCACCATTGTTAATAGAAAATGTTAAGATCCCATCGTCTAAAGAATTACCCCACGCACAACATAATTCAATCTTTTTCTTTGATGAGGAATCTCCTTTTTTTGCAAAAGCTAGATTGGCGTCAAATATTACTAATGCCGTCAGAAGGAGAATAACTGATATTGTTGAAGCAAGAAAAAGTTTCATCTTAATAAACCACGTTGTTTAAGGTATAACTAATTACAATGTAAAGTATAGTACATTTATTTCTTTCTTTATGAAAATTCCGAGTATGAATATATATAGAAAGATGGAATTTATCTTTCCTATCTAAAACTTTGCCTATACAATGTAGCATATAATTATATTGGATGGGTAATATTTATCGAATTCACTTACATATTCTCTATTTTTGTTCTAAATTAAATTATAAGATAATAAAAAGAAACTTTGTACTATAAGATTTATAGTCAGCTCAGGTTAACATAGTATTGTTATCTTATTATAATAAAAGATAAAATCGTAGTGATTGCAGATCAGCATTTATTCTTTCTGCTTTTGTTGATAAGTAAAATGATGTTAATTTTTTTTGATTACTGATATAGAATTTATATCTTCATTTAAACAACCTTATAATTCTCTCCGTAGCGGAGTGTTATCTTTCTTAGGAGTCTGATTATCAGTTATAATATTCATTTCTAAAATTCATATTTTTTAAACCGTTATTTCTATTTATTTATATTGTATTGATCTATATTAACGCACCATGACTTAATATGGTTCTTTCGGTTAATCTTAACTCAGAGAATATTTATCTTTTTTTAATAGTAAAAGAGGGTATCTTAAATATGATAGGTGATCAGAATACGATTCGTTTGTGGTAAGGTTATAGTAGTGATTGTGAAAACTACAATAAAAGATGAAAAGCATTTTAATAGACTCAGTCTAGGATATTTTATTTGGATCTTAGTAATTCTAATTTATGATGTAAACAAATATATAATTACAATAAGAAGTCCAAAAAATAGGTTTCGAGATATTCCTCTGGACTCTCTTTGTAGATTTAGCTTTATCATTTTTTCTTCTTTTTTCCTTTTTCTTTACTAGCATAATCCAAGTTTGATTTACTTGCAAAATTAAAAGTGTATGCTAGATAAATGAAAAGACCAGTAATAATAATTAGTAAGGCATAATATGAAACTATCTCACTATTTAAATATGTCCCATAAGCCATTACTGCTACACCGATAAGCAAAATTGTCATGCCAATTTTAACAGGTTTTGAAAAATTCTTCAATGATTTCATTAACTTTCTCAGTTATTTATTTATAGACTATGAGTAATTGGCATTCCTTTCATAGGAGTGTTTAATCAAAAGTAACAGCTAAATAATATTATAACTTTATATTAAAATAAAATTTATTAATATTAATGACGTGAAGAATAAAGTATTTTATGTTAAAAAAGAAAAAAATTAGAACTTAATGCAAAGGATGATTACTAAGTATAGCAAAAAGTAAAAATTTACTTAAAATGAAATGTCCTCTTTTATTTACTATGACAACAAGAGATCGATAGACAAAATAATCTAAACTATAATGGATGAACATTCCTTTCATTGTATTGTAGGCAGTGATTAAGAGAAATAAACATTAATCTAAGTAAATGAATTTTAGTATTTGAAAATTCACATTACAGTTATTTCGAAATTGATATGTGATATTTGCTTTTTGTTATAAGATTAATATAAGTTTCAATAGATTTTAACAAATTATCATATTCTTCTTTATTTTTTGCTATTTCGGTTTGAGATTCTTTTAGGTATGATTCAATGTATTGAAGTTCTTCATTATAATTGGTATATTTTTTTTTTAATTCATTTAATTTAGAAATAATATGCATATTCTTACTACTATTCAATTTTTTAATTTCATTATTCAATTTTTCTTCCTTTTCTTTATAATCTGGTAATGAATTTATTATATTATCAAAATAAGTTTCTACTTTCTCTGACTCTTTTAGTATAATTTTACCTTTACTAATCGCATTTTTAACTTCTTTTATTAAATCCAAGTAAGTATGAAAATCTTCAAATATTTTCCATGGTTGTTCTGTCATTATTTCAATTCTTTGAACAATTAAGCGATTTAATCCATAAGAAAATTTATTCATAGCTCGGCTCACTCTGCTAAAAGCATTAATTAACTCTTTATGAAGATTATCCTTTTCGAAGTCTAATACTTGAATTTTTTTTAATACCTCTTTTGATTCTATATATTTTCTTGAATCCGTTAAATCATTTATCTCTGCATTCAATTTTTTAATTTTGAGTTTTAAATCATCTAATTGAAATTGTTTTGTTTTAAATTTTTCTTCCTCCAATTTAATCAGTTCATTTTTTTGTATTAGCTCATCTATATTGTCAAAACAATTTTGTAGCGGTTGCCTTTCGTTTTCAAAATTATCTATTTCATACTTGCATTGCATTGATAAGGAAGAAATATTTTCAAATTCTGTTTTAAGTTTATCAGCATATTTACTTATAAAAAAATTGAATACTTTTTTGTGTGATTTGCTAACTTCTGAAAATCTATTAACCATCGAATCCAATCTTTCATGGAGTTTAATAACATCATTAAGATTTGTAGGAGGAGGAATATTTGAAGAAAGTTCTTTTCGTATTGAATTGATTACCATTTTTTTTGAATTTACCACTACTGATTCAAAGCTACTTTCATGAACATCGATCTTGGTAGATTCTAAATCTGCAATTATAGTTTCAATGTTTTCTATAGGTTTTTGGGTTAAATGTCTTATTTTATCAATTCTTCCGGTTAGGATTTTAGTTTGGCTTTGATCAATTTTTTTAACTATATCCTTTGCTTCAACTATTGAAATGGTTGTTCTCTCTTCAGTTTCTATATTTTTTATCAAGTCTATTTTATTGATATATTTTCGATTTCTGTTCTCTTTTTCAGATTTCTTTTTAAAAATATTGAAAAAAGGCGCCAACAATTAATATGATAACAACAATAAGAAAAATCTTTTTATTTAGAAAAAACTCAAGGAACTGCATAGTTTTTTAAAGTTGAATTTTAAAGAATCTATAATAGGATATACACAAGAAATATACTTTTATAAGTAAATAGTCTAGCAAGATTTTTGTGAATCTTGCGAAAAATAGAAATTCTGATAATGGCATTTTATTTATCTTTATTTCTTTAGCAGTTTTTTCAGCTACTATTATAAGTTATCTCATAGACCTAAAAGTTGATTATTTTTTTATCCATATTATAGTCTGGATACTTTGTTTTTTTATTTATTTTCTTATCTTTAAAAGTAAATTAATACAATCGCTTCACATAATACGAAATAAAATAAGAAAAAGCACTGGTTGGTCACCCCTGATGAAAGTGATAAATGGGCTGTGCTGGGCAGCTCCTTTCGGTTTAGGGGCATTAATTCCTTCTCTTCATGAATACCTAATTTTGGGAGGAATTGGTTTAGGAAATCTATCGACATTCATTATATTTATGGTAAACAATAAAATTAAAAATATGGATCAATTCATTGTAGGATTAATTTCTATAATCTCTATTGGAATAATTATTTTACTCTATAATGATAACATAATAGGCAAATCTTCTGGTGATTTTTTAGCCAGAATCTTAATATCCGTTGCTTATGGAATTGGAGGAATATATTCATCTACGGTAAAAACAGAATAAGAATTAATTTCATACAATTACTAAAAATTAGAATGTCTAATAAAATATATCAATTATGTTTATGACTCAATATTGGTTTTTTATTACATAAAGTTAATTTATTTATGGATCTCTATAGATATTGATTAGTATCTTAAATCACGATTATGTTAAAAGAAATAGCAAAGACGTAAAAAATTTTTTATTACAACAACTATTAAACTTTTTCTTTTGAAACCTAATTTAAGTTACAAATGTTATAATATTCTATAAACCAGATTCTAAATTTATAATAATTTACTCAATAATCGTACTATACCAGTTTTTTGCTCGGTAGGTCCTTATATGATTTGGAGCTGTCAAAAACCTAGGAATATACTTGCTAAAATAATTCGAAATAACTTAGACTAAAGGTATTTGATTTTCTTTCTGATATATTATTCGCGTAATCTCTCCTTGGGCTTCAATTACCTGGGTGTCAGAGGCTACAATAACACCCTGGAGCGAATGATAATAGAGATTTGTAGCAATAATACTAAAATCTAAAAGAATAAAACCTTTAAATTAAAAAATTACAGAATTATTTTATAGAATATCCTAATGGGATTACACTCTTTTCTCTCTGACTAGAAGTTAACAAAACCTCCCTAACGGGTAATTGTAGGGGGAGTACATTTCTCTCAATTATAGTGCAATACATATCAAATTTTAGTTATGAAGCCATCGTCTCTTAATATAGCCATTAAATAGTATACATCCCCCTAGGAATGTTTTGTAAAATCTACAATAACAGATACACTTTTTCCATTTTGAGCAACTAGTTTGAAATCGTTATTGTCCGCTCTTTCATTGAGAGTATTGAATACTAAATATAACTTATTTTTTGATTATGTCTTTCGGCAAACAGATTTGTAAAATAAGCAAAAAGAACCTGTTGATAAATGCTATTTTAAGAAATAGGTATGAAACAGGATTTGCAATACGAAAATACTTGATATTCATAAATTATTTTATTAATATTAGTAAAATATACAAATTAATACATTAGTAGTAAACGTTTTATGGTTAATAAAACTCAAATGTTTCTTTATCTAGTTACATATTTCTTATCGAAGATTATAGTTTTATTTTTGATGGTTTTCGGACCTTAAATACATGCCAATGTCTAGTAAAGTAGTTATAGTTACTTTTCCAATCTCCTTGATTTTTGTTGTTTGAAATCTAGCTCTACCAATTCCTAACAATTCCTTTGATTTATTTAATATTAAAATTATTGAATTTTCTTCAATATCCTCTGATGCGTAAAGAATAGAATTACCAAAAATATCTCTACCATAAAGAATTAATTTTTCTCCATTACAATCTACAATAACATATAAAAAATTATTACTATATTTAGCTACAATATCAAAGAAGGTTATTGAAGGTTTAAATTTTTTTTTTTTAAGGGTACCTATTTGTAATCCGCCATAACAACTATAAGGATTAAATATCAATTTTTTTAAAACTAAAGGAATAATAAATATGGATTTAACACTATCCTTACACTCTTTTAATGCAAATACTTTATCATTAAGATAATTATAAATGCCCCATTTGTTGAATTCTCTACGTATTATAGTCGTTTCTTCTCTTGTTACCTCTCTAATCATATCACTTCTCAATATTGTTAACTCGTATCTTCGCTATGAAAAAACCTGCAGTATTGTGAATATGAGGGTAGAATCTTTTCGTAAATTTAATAGACTTATCCATCACTTTACCTCCAAATTTTATTAAAGAATCTACACCACCATAATCAATCGACTCGATAGTAATATCAAATTTGTCTATAATAGAATTTATTATAAACTCATTTTCTTCAGGAGCTAATGAACATGTTGAATAGACCAACAATCCTCCCGGCTTAACTACATTGAGAGCTGACTCTATCAATTGAGATTGCCTTATACTACAAAATTTGATGCTTTCCTTGGAATAGGTAGTTTTTCTTAAAGGATCTTTCTGCATTATTCCATCACAAGAACAAGGAGCATCAAGTAACACTTTATCGAATTTAAAATCATAATTCACAATTTTTTCTCCCTTCATATTCCATAAGACAGTATTAACGACACCACATCGGGATAGATTAAACATCATTTTTCTTAACCTTTTGCTCTCTGATTCGAGTGCTAGAATCATTCCTTTATTATTCATTTTTTGAGCCATGAATGATGTTTTACCTCCTGGAGAAGATGCCACATCCAAAACCAGATCGTCTTCTTGAATATCTAAGGATTCTACAGCAAGACATGAGCTAAGATCTTGAATATAATAATATCCAGATAAATACTCCATCGTAGCTCCAATTGGATACTTAGCTTCCTTAATAAGAAAAACTTCTTCTAGTATGGTTTTCTGAAGTTTAAAATCTTTTTCCAATAATTTTTGTTTTAGTGTATCAATATCAATTTTTAAAGTATTTATTCGAATATATTGGTTTACTACTTTATTATTGATATAATCAAGAAATTTTTCAGTATTTGGAACAATAGTAAGATATCTTGCAATCATCCATTCCTTAAAATTATATTTATTGGCTAATTCTTGAGAATAGTCAGATTTAGGAAGAATAATACAAGACATTAATTTTAATGATAAAAGAGTAAATATTTTAATCTTAATGAAAATAATCAAATTTGAAGTTTTTGCAATTAACTAATCCTTTTATAATTTTCTAAATTATCTGAGTATTATGGTCAAATAATAAGAATAATCGGAAAATCTCTAATACTATCACATAAACAAGAGTACATAATTATTCTCTGGATTTAGATAATTATTAGTCAGGAGACTCATTGTACCTCTCATTAGATATATGTCGTAACTAAAAGCTGAAAACTTTATAATATTAATCTTTTCGTGCCATCAATAATGTTTGGTTGTTATATCCATTATATTGTATTATGTTATTAAAGGTTGGATGAACAATTGTGGGTACTGTACTCTGTTGTTGAATGTAATAGGTCAATCGGAACATTAATTGTTGCCTTCGTTTCTTTATAAAGTAGTATTTTTTATTTCCACAATTAAATTAGTATATTTAGGACTTTAGCTCATTTTATACCACATTAGTCACTTAATGTAATAATTAATTATCCGTTAATGCTTTGTAAGACATTCATCAAAATTATATAAAGAAAAACTATTGGGGAAGTTTACCCTATAGAGCGCAATAGATACATATATCTGAAGAAGTATAATTAATAGTTGCCTTAATTCTTTTGCCTATGATCAACCAGTCTTGAGAATTGAATGCATGGTCGGCTAAAAGCAGTAACAAATAGCGATCAAAAAGCGAATTTTTCATAATCTTAACTAAATCTCTCAAATATCCTTATGAGCAACTTTTTAATCCCTTTTCGATCAGTCTTTTAAAATTATATACTGTTAAAAGAAGTATACGCAGTAGAGTTAATTATTCAAATAAAAATCTATTAATATTTATATCATAAACTATGTAATAAATGAAATTTGATTCAACTCAAATAATGGGTAGAATTGGCAAAAAAAAAGTTTCAGATTTTATTGAACCTGCCAATATAATTGATTCCAATGAAAGTATCTCTAAAATACTTGGGAACCTTATAAAAATGAATAATTATGGAGTATATTTTAAAAATGGAAATAAAATAACAACTATTAATTTAAGAGATATTCTTTCCGCTAGAGATGTACATTCTCAAAAATTAAACTCTATTGCAAAAATCACTCCTACCATTGAGGAAGATAGCAATATTGGAAGAGCTGCTGCGCTTATGAGCCTTTACAGATTGAGATCACTTCCAATAATTGAAGATGGAGAAATTATTGGACAGGTCACTACAAAATCAATTGTTAAATCTATGGAACATACCGATATTAAGACTAGAGCTACTAAAATAATGACAGCAAATCCAATTAGCATACATGAAAATGATTTAGCATTAACTGCTAAAAACCTTATGATACGACATAGGATTGATCATATACCTATTGTAGAAGAGAATTTGAAAGGGATTGTTACTTCATTCGATATTGCAAAAATACTTCTTACTGCAGATAATTTGGATAATGTATATCGCGGTCTTACAGAACATACTAGGCCTCTTGAATTTCCTGCTAAAGGTATTGCGGAAAGTAATACTACAACATCTAGTGTAGAGGATTCTATTGCTAATGTAATTCAATTGCTCAACTCTAATAATTCCACTTATTCTATGGTGACATTAGGCAATGAAATTCAAGGGATAATAACACATAGAGATATAATTTCATTACTTGGGGAAAAGGTAGAAGAAGACGTCCCGTCTTATATAATTGGGTTACCTGATGATCCATTTGCCTCTGAATTAGCCAAAACAAAATTCAATACACTTGTAAAGTTACTAAAAAAGACAATGCCCGATTTAGAAGAAGCAAGATGCAGAATAAGATTATCGTCAGTCAGAGGTAAAATTAAAAAATACGAAATTGAAGTTAGTATATTTACACCGACTAATAGATATAGTTATACCAATGAGGGTTCAGATCTTGCTACAATTTTTGACCTAATGAAGGATAGTTTAAAAAAAAAATTAACACAAAAGAATCAAAAACGTCAAAAGTAATGAAAAAATAGATAGATACTTTAGTATCGTATCATTTATTATTTTTTATCCTAATTAATAACAGATACTTATTGTAATTATTGAATTGAATGTTAATTTCAAAATATATAATGAGATCAGAAGAAATGTATAAATCTATTACGCTAGCGATATTATCACTAAATATAATCTCTATACTATTCTCCCAAGTCAATATTTTAATACCTATATATTATTACTACCTACCCGACATCTCGTCATTATGTATATTGCCGTAGTCTGGACCTAATATCATCTACAACGAATCTCTTTCGGCAATAACTTCTATTTTTTTATTTAATTTTTATTATGTTTTATGGTATCTTATCAAAAATTAATATGCGTTAAATAATATTTTGACTACTATACTGTATATGAATTCGAGTAATATAGATTGGAATGATGTTATTAAAAAGGAAGCAAGAGGTAACGATGATGAAGATTTTGGTGAAGTCAAAGAGGTCCAAGATAATTATGTACTAGTTCAAAAAGGAATAATTAATAAGGAAAAATTTTACATTCCAAAAGATCAAGCAGAAAGTTATGATGGCGATGTTTTAAGATTTAGATTTTCTAAGGAAGATTTGAGTCAATATGAAAATGAACCATCTTCGTCAACCACATCAGCACATGAAGATGTTACTTCTCATAGTGTGGAAGAAAGAGAAACGGAAGAAGAAAGTATACCATTGACAGAAGAAAGATTAGATGTCTCTAAAAAATCTCAGGAAGATCAAGCAACAGTTACTAAAAAACCAGTAACTGAAACTAAAACCGTTGAAGTTCCTTTAACAAGAGAAGAAATAAGTATTGAAAGAAGACCTGCAAGTGGTCAAACAGAAGGACAAAGCCCAATACAATCGCAACAAGATATAAAAATTCCATTAAAGAGAGAAGAAGCACAAGTATCAAAAACGCCTTACGTCAAGGAAGAGGCTGTAGTAAAAAAGAAGGCATTTACGGACAAAAAAGAGATAACAGAAGATGTAACCTCTGAAGAATTAGATACATCAAATGTAGATAAAGAATAGAAAGTATTTATTTAACAATAAATAGTAAAAAGTATTCTTTATTTATTTTATTAGTATTCTCACTATAGTATATAAAAATAAGCAGCAAAAAAACAAGTATTATCTTTGTCCTAGTCTTCTCTTCTATTCTTGTGGTGTGGTTTGGCTAGGAAGAACGAGGGCTATGGCTTTCTTCGTATTATTAAATTATTGTTATTTATTATGATTAATACAAATTAAATAGGCATATTTAATAGATTGTTTTCCCTATAGAATGTAATGGATTTTTCTTCTACAGGATCTATAATGTATTGTAGAACATGTAAAGAATATATGGTTATCAGTGTTGATGAAAAAAATCCAAAGAATTACAAATGCTCTCGTTGCGAGGTAGAACTTCTACCAGTTCTAGATAATTAGAATAAAAATTAATTTCTTTTTATTTTTCATTTAATATGGGGAAAACTTATACAAGTTTAACAAGTTATTAAGTTTGCTTTTCACTTATAATAAGACCACAATAGATGTTTGCCATTCATATTTTATTAGATATGATATATAGAGATTCATTAATTATACGATATTATGAATAAAGTCATAGTTATCGCCATTGTGAAAGACCAAACTACCTTATTCCAATTAAAAATTTTTTGTCCATCTAATACTCCAAATGGTAGTAAATTAAACATAGATATCCACGCATTAAAACTTGCTCCGATATTAAAATAAATCAAATATGGATATAAATATGAAAGCAAAAGAAATACGAATCCCATTACTAAATTAGTCATAGGCCCTATCAAAGCAACTTTGCCCAGCTTTTCTTTATCTGAGATACCAACAATGACTGCCCCTGGTGCAATAAATTTAAAAGGAATGAATGGAATAGCAGATATTGCTGTAACAATTAAACCATATAATTCTGCTCGAAACTCCGCCCAACTTCCATAAAAATTAGCTAAAAATTTATGGGCCAGCTCATGAAATAGAAATGCTATTATAAAAATAACCAAAAATTCAAATGAGACATAGCGGTAATTATTCAATGACATTCCTACTAACAATACCAAAAAAGTTGCTATAAGTAGGTGTTTTATTTCTGTTCCAGAGAATCGAATATTGATAGTTTTACTAAAGTTATTAAGGAAACTACTTTTTTTGAAATCATCACTGAATAGATTCATTTTTCTTTTTTCAGAAAATCTATCAATAGCACTACAGAAATGACTAATTGGAAGACGATGATTAGTACAAAAAAATTCTTTACAATAATTACATTTAAAAAGAAAATCTTCTCCATTACATAGATGGCATTTCATAAATCATAATCTAAAAAGCAAGATATATTATTGCCGATTGGAACTACAGAATAACTTCACAAATGAATGTAAAATTCTTAAAATTTTAATTAAAAATATTATATAGTAAAAAAATATGAAACATAGAAACTTCTAATATTAGAAAATTTTAAAATAGAAATAAAAGCGTTATTAGATTACTAGCATTGTTAGAAACCAGAAAGAGAAAAGTGTTAGAATTAGGATAGCAAATAAAAAACTTAAGTGGATTTACCGTTTAAATCAAATATATAATGTTATAGATTTAGGTAAAATAAAATATCTTTAGGTTAGCAATAGTTTAAGAACTATCTTTGGAAGTATTATTTGAATTTTTTGCTACTTTATTTTCTGGATATACCTATCCATTTGTATTTTTTATTATATTCGTAATAAGCGTTATTCCCATACTAACACCTCCAACATGGATAGTAATTGTTTCAGCTTATTCATTAAATGACCAGCTAAATCCCATATTATTATCGATGATCGGAGCTTCTGCTGCAATTGCTGGCCGTTTAATACTATTACAATTGAGTACTGTGGGAAGAAAAGCAATCAATGATCACAGAAAAAATAGTTTAGATCGATTCAGAAAATATTTAGAAAAAAAGAGACATGGATACTTAATTGGAACTCTATTATTTGCACTCCTTCCCTTACCTAGCAATATGCTTTTTATTTCTTATGGATTGATGAAAGCAAAATCAATAGGTATCGTAGTGGGATTTTGGTTAGGACGATTCCTAGCATATGTCATAATGATAAATTTATCTCAGTATTTTTTTAATTCCTTTAAAGATATTCTAAATGCAGATACACTATCTTTGATATTTATTGATATAGCAGGGATCATAATGACTTTATTTATGTTGTTGATAGATTGGAATACTCTTCTATCTGATCATAAACTTGTTTTTATCAGACCAAAAATATTCTTTCACAAATAATAAGATCATTTATCTAATTCCAACTAATTTAAATATAGAATAAAATGACCTTGCTTAATTTATAAACAATAAGGTGAAATGGAACCTAAATTGTAATTTCCTTGTACTATTTCTTTATATGATAGCAAAGTGCAAAACTTGATACAATAAGAAAACAGGCGGGAGTAATAATCTTAATCAGATTCAAAAATAGACTTTAAAAATCGAAATCTTTTATAATCATCAACCAGAATTTTAGATAAATGCTTAGTTATATCCGTTAAACTTAGAATACTAGCTATTTGTTGATTTTCCTCTAATACTGGCAGTCGTTTTATTTTGTAATTGCTCATTTTCTGTGCAGCAGTCTCAATAGAGTCATATGACATAATTGTAATTACAGGAGAAGACATTATTTTATCTGCCTTCATTTCATTAGGCAAAGTATTTGTGACACAAACCTTTTTTATAATATCTCTTTCTGTAATTATCCCAATTGGCAAATTTGCAGAGTTTAGTACAAGAACTGAGCCTACTTTATTTTTTACCATTAATTTAGAAATATCTAATGTAGTTATCTCAGAATTAGATTGTATACTAACTACATTTTTTTTAGACATTAATTCACTAACTGCGCTCATAATTTTATTGTGATCTAGTTACTTTTGTAGTTAACTAATTTATTAGAAATCCTTCAGCCTAATAATGTTTATAGATACCTTTATTTCCAATTCGGAACTTAGAACAATAAAAAAGATGAATATAAAAACAAAGAACTTGATTAATTACATCTTGACTATGTTCAATGCCCCGTAAAAGTGTTTTTACATATCGTTTAAAATACTTTACAACCCTTTTTTCTGCATTTACAATTTTGGTATCTTTTATATTCTTTTTCCTTTATTTCATTTAACATTGAATGAAATTTATTAAAATTTTAGATATATTCTCATGCAACCAATAGTTCGATTCATTATATTTCTTTTGCTAATTCATTTGGAATAAACACATTTGGTTTGTGGTTGTAGAACATCCGCACCGTTATAGTTAGTAATCCGATAACAAATACTTTTATCAGGATTTCTTAATATTGAATCACGAACCTTTAAAAAGATTATGTAGATAATTTAGTATAGTATAGGATAACGTTATAGCAATACATTAATTGTAAAGTAGATTCGGATTGAAGTTTAAATTTTAGAAAAATATATTAAATAAAATCATATGTTGATTAAGACTAGAGACATAAATTAGGTTATTTTACTATTGTAAAGTATATTTAGCGGTAGATTTGAATGAAATCTGATCGTCGAAATCAGATAGAACTATAATAAACTAAAACTAATGTATTAATGAAATTAAGTATTTTGATAACCAAATAGAGAACTCAATTAGAATAAAAGGCTCTAGGAAGTTTGGTTAACCATTAATCCATTTTCTACTATTCGTCCAATTTGTTCTAATTGATAAATCTTCATTGGAGCATTAACTATAGTATTTATGAGTGTACTTCCTCGTGGAAGATTTTCTAATGCGTTAACTGAAAGCGTTTTTTCTTCATTCTGTAGGGATTCTATTGCTATTGCAGTCTGATTTGTTATTTGAGACTGATTATTTATGAGTAAGGTTTTGAAATTATCAGAAATATCAGATAACTTAATAATACTTCCTTCTTGGGCTATAACATTAAAATAGGAACCCATGGATACTATAGCAACTGCAGTAAGAACAATAGAAAGGTATAATTGTTTAACCTCTTTATCAATTGCTTTTGCTTTGGACATATACAATAGAAGTATTTCATACTATATATATACATAAATGATTTATAGAACAATTATAGAGATTATATACTCTAATTTACTTCATTAAATTTTTTTGATAAATTTCAGGAAATAAACAGTTTTTTATAGAAAGAATTAGATTTCTTGATAGATCTTCATCGAAAGTTTATCTTTACCTTTAA
Organism: Nitrososphaeraceae archaeon; assembly: GCA_036520175.1. Taxonomy (GTDB): domain Archaea; phylum Thermoproteota; class Nitrososphaeria; order Nitrososphaerales; family Nitrososphaeraceae; genus TH1177. Next base: position 3,850 of record DATDKD010000093.1, on the reverse strand, counting down.
AACTTCAGACATATTTTTTTCTCTGTTAAGGACTAATTTTTACTAGGATGTTCTGATTAAAGATATACTTATATTAAATGTTGAATATAATTCACTATGCAGATAAATACTTTAGTTATTTTTTTATTAATTTCTAGCATAGCTCCTGTATTTATTGGAATACAAGTTTTTGCACAACCTGAAAATAAAAATGTGGAAGATTGGAAATTGGATTCTCTTCTCTTTGAGAAAACATCAGAAAATGGTAATTTGTTGGTACAATTGAAATCTTCCCTTACTCATGATCGCTATAATTATCCTCTAGAAGTTGTCTTTTTAAATTCTACTATACCTACACATACTCCTCAATCTGTACCTTCTCTAGAATCAAATAATACTGGAGACACTTTCAGTTCAACAGGTCTCTCTGTTCCTTCTACGTTAGAAAGGGTAGTTCCTATACAAAGTTATGATATTACTATCTATGATGCAAATGGTAATGTATTATGGAAAAAAACTTCACAATCTGCAACTGAGGGGAGGGCAATACAGAATGTCGAATTTGGAGATTATAGTGGTAAGTTAACTATTGTGATAGATAAAATAATACAAAGCCAGAGTTCCAATAATATTCTTAATACCGATCTTCCTACAAGAATTGAGGGAGCCGATAACAAGTCGAATGTTGATCAATCATCAAGAACTGACTCTGTTAACTTTACTTCTTCACTTACAAAAGCTTAACTATAATATTGAATAACGACCTCTATATTTTTTTTACTTCTAAAATTTTGTTAAGTTGTTATCCTAAAAGTATAGTAATGAAATATATTTTCACTGTACCAAAAACCTAAACTATATACTAATAGGAGTATTTTTTTCTTTTTACAATAATTATTTTACTGCTAATTAAAAAATGGGAATAGTTATTTAATTTATTATTATTATTATTATTATTATATCTGTATCCACAAGATGTTAAAGAAAATATGGCAAATTAGATTAGAAAAAGATTTTTTATTCCTTTAACTATATACTCTACAGCAATTGCAGCTATTATAACGGCAAATACTCTAGATACTATCATAGAGCCTCTATTACCAAGGACTTTGTAAATTGGATTAACCATACGCAAAATAACATAAGTAATTGCCATTACTATGATAATAGATGAAAAAGTTATAAAAAATCCCGAAGTTTGATAGGATATTATTACAGCTGTAATGGAGCCGGGTCCTGCCAATAATGGGAAAGCAATAGGAACTACCCCTACTTCTTCTTTAACACCGCGTGCAAATCTCCATTCTCCGTATGTCAATAATTCTATAGCAATGATAAATAACAAGGTCCCGCCAGCAATCATAAAGCTAAAGATAGTTATTCCAAATAGTTGCAAAATCTGTGTTCCTGCCATCCCGAAAAGAAGTAATAATGCTGCCGCTGTAAGTATAGCAGTTTTGGATACGGTTTTGTGTTCAGCTTTTTCTAATTTTTTTGTAAATGCTATAAATAATGGAATGTTTCCTATCGGGTCAATTACTACGAACAACGCAATAACAGAGGTAATTATATCAGTTTGAAAAGTATCTGGTATTCTAATAAAATCGTTAATGGTTTGGATAATAGATACCCAAAGTTCGTTATACATTTATAGAAACAATAATTCCTTAGAATAATAAGTTAATGCATCTCAAAAGGTGTTAATCATCGTTTTATCTATTTATTTACATTGAGAAAGAAGAATTGAATTTATAGTGTAAGATAGTATTCATTTCTGAATGTGTTTCAATTACAATATTTGATTAAATAAACTCATTAACTTTCCAAGATAACATTAAGTAGCTAAATACTATAATACAAGATCTATATTTATTATTAATATATCAAAGAAGAAAAACATCACATACAAAAAAATAAATTAATTATTTTAAATAGCACAGTATATTATTACTAATAATATATGATGAAAAATTCTTCCGAAAATACTGAATATAATATATGTATATATTGTAAGGAAAAAGATGGAAATAAGCTCTTAAAAAATACATTTAAAAATAAAATTGTTTGCAAAAGTTGTTACGATATTGTAGTTGAGATGACAAAACCTTATAGAAGCAATAGTTATAATTATTAATATAATCTTACATTCTGAGTACTGCTTAAATTTGTAAAATTACATCTTAGTTTTACAAGTGAAGGATAGCACTAATGTGATATTTTTTGCAAAGATTGAAAATAAATATTACCATAATATTATAAATTTATTCCAACAAGTTAGCCATAACTAATCACTTTCAAATAAATCTCATAACTCGATCTTTTAGTATTAATGATCTATGAATAAAATGATTAAACCACATTTTCAAGTTCTTTTATTATAAAGACCTTATTCTTTACCTCGCAAATTCTTTCAAAATCATTTTTTTCTTTAATACTCTTATTTGTGATTAAACTTAGGATAAAATACAAATTTCAGGAGCGAGGGTTTTCTCTAACAAATTGCTAATTATTGCAACACCACTTCCTTAAGAAATCAGTTGAAGATTTAGTATCTCTAAAGATTTGTGTTTCTTTTGATATAATGTTAGTAAAGTCCGTTGAGATATCAAGTGGCGTATTGTTGAGTGTTAAAATGCATCTGATACCTGCCTTATTCGCGGCTTCAACTCCTAAAGGAGCATTTTCTACTACTATACATTCGGATGATTTTATATTCATTTTTTGTAATGCTACAACAAATGGATCAGAATTAGGTTTTCCAGCCTCGACATCCTCTCCAGAAACTACTACATCAAAATTCTTCAATCCAATCATTTTGTCGATGGTTAATTCTATTTCTTTTTTTGCTGCACCAGTAACAATTGCTTTTAAGCATTTACATTCATTGAGCATTTTGATAAGATCAGGAACTCCTTCAATAAGGTGAGTATCTTCAATTTCTTTAAATAGCTGTTTCTTTCGTTCACTTATCTTTTCTATTAATTCCTGATCTAGTTCTTTATTAATATTATATTTTGTAAATATCTCCTTTACCAAGTTATTTGAGGGCATACCCTCTAATTGATAAACGATTTTTTTGTCTATTTCATAGTTGGTTTCCTCTTTTATCGCAATTTTCATTGCTTCGGCATGAAAGGGCATTGCATCTATTAAAACCCCATCCATATCAAAAATTATTCCCCTCATATTTTTAATACAATGATATCTCTAGAGGGTATATTAAAATGAATATGATAATATTAGAATACAAAAGGAATAACCATTCAAATGCCGATGATCCAAGAATAAGTTATAATTTTAGGACCATCATGGAATATAATCTTTGAATCGATCGAGACTTACCTATAGTATTTTTTAGAAAATGATGAAGTTACATTAAAAGTATTTATTGTATTCTTTGTGTGATTTCTTATCATTAAAAAATTTGCAAATTGTTCCCTTGATCTCATCTATCTAACAATTATTTAGAATGTATTTTTAAGCATTCAAACTCTAAAATTTTATAAACTTTTTTGTAATTTCGTATTCCGTGACCATACTTGTAACCTTTATAAAGATCCCATTTTTTTAGCCATATAAACTTGTCAAGAGAGTATCAGTATTTGTGAGACCTCATATAATATTTTAGAGCCTGAAAACTATTTATAATTTCATCCAATCAAAGAAGCAGTTATTTACTTTCAGTAAAGGGTCAATTCTATAACTATTTAGTTATTTACATTTATTGTAATTTTTACAACATTTTATAATTTTGAAGGCAGGAGTGGTAATATATAGTTCTTCATACGTTTTTGAGATTTATAATTGTTATGTATTTAATTGCATAATTAGATAGAACTTATTTTCCTTTTAATACTTATTTAATAGTCAT
>DATDKD010000092.1:0-2312 GCA_036520175.1 Nitrososphaeraceae archaeon | reverse complement strand
CAAACCACACCAATTAAAAAAGACTAATTAAATTAATATTTTTTGATATAATTTTTAGAGTAACTTAAATTTATTTTAAATATTGTCTTTTGAATATAATAAAAGCTAAATTCAAGATATCAGTATCTTTACATTGGACTCTTATTTTAGAACCGCTATCGGTATTACTCCCGACGGGCCCGTAGTTTTCTAGGGCCCTCTATACTAACAAAAAACTGAACTCATATAACACAACAAAAACAGATTTTCTAAATAAACATAATAAACAAGTGAACCTTTAACGTACTTCATAATCTGGTTTTGGGATAGTATGTAATCTACAAATACATACGAGCTTTTAATATCCCGTAAATGTATTTTATTCTTTATTTACACTTTTTGATTTGTGCTACGACGTATCGCCCCCGATGAAAATCCATCTGCTATTATAGTAACCAATTCATGCAGGATAGATGAAGCATTTAGCGCGGTAATTCTTGTTGCGTCCAGATGTGGAACATAACAAAAAAATAAGAAATAGATAATGTTTTACAAAGTAGAGGAAAATATTGATCATGAATTACTACCTAGTTAAACGAATAAGGCTAGATAATTATTTTATCGCCTATCTGTATTTTATTTTTATTTACAAAATCACCATTTACTTCAAGCACATACTTTGCAGGTGCTTTAGAAAGATAACTTGGACATTTATAGCTTAAGCATGGTTTAGCATTCTCTTTAATATCGACAATTTTAAAGTTTTTATCTATAAATATTATATCCAAAGCAATATGTGTATTTTTCATCCAAAATGAACGATATTGTTCATCATCAAATACAAATAACATTCCATTGTTCCATTCCAAATTTTTTCTAAACATTAACCCTCTTTGTATTTCATAAGGGTCATTTGCTATTTCTATATATATAGGATTTGTAATTGTTTTATCAGTTGTATTTTTATCATTATCAATAGTATTGACATCATTATCTATATTATCTAATAGAATTCTGATATATGGCTTCTTTAAAACAATTTGATGTGGTTCTATTCCTACTGCGATATTACCAATAACTAGGTTTTTATGATCATTTTTATCAAAATTCTCTTTTTCTATCGAGTTATCATCATTAATATTTTTTATTTGAACAATGTCTTGTGTTTGGTCTACTTTGTTAAAGTCAAAGATAGGAAGAACTCCTTTAATAAAACCTATATTGACTAGTCTTTCAAATCGTGCTTTAACTGTAGGTATAGTTATTCCTGTTTCTCTTGATATTTCTCTAAAAGATTTTCTTCCATCTTTTAAAAGTGATTTTATAATGGCTATGTCAGTGGCATCTAGATGTAAAGGCAAGATGTGTTATAATATTCAGAACATAGTAGTTATATATCATTTACATTTATAAAATTCTATCAAACTCAAAGTAAATAATGTTTACAGGTTTTATTTTTTTATTACAAAAATAGTCAAAATTTATTCTTTAATAGTACTGCTACTATTGATGTTCCAATGAATGGTGCAGTAAGATAAAGCCATAAATCAATAAAATAACCCGATACAACAGCAGGTGCCAAAGAACGAGCAGGATTCATAGAAGCTCCAGAAATTAAGCCAAACACATCGTAGTTGAAGGCGGATATGTACTAACTAATATATTTCCTAACAGTGGACCTTATATGACAATCCTTAACGGACCTTTGACTTATTCAGTTACTTTTTTTGGGCCAGAGGATTATGCTTATCAAGTATTAGTGGGGGGAATGTAGGATTCCAGGCTTATGCATGATGCTTTGACAATCCACCATTGATATAGACTTTAACCCTCTATCATTTTTTATTTTATTCTAATAATAGAAAATTATTTTATTACTTTTAATAGTGAAAATATCAACTTTGAATAGAGTTTCTAATAATAAAAGCTATATACAAGATAGTAACATCTTTACATTGGACTCCTCTTTTAGAACCGCTATCGGTATTACTCCCTACGGGGTCGCAGTTTTTTAGGGCTCATCTACTTTTAGAGATTTATCGGCATCTAAAATGATTATTTTTAGAGAAAGTTGAACAACAATTTCAGTGCTAGAAACTGTAAATAATACTATAACAACCATTTATCTTGAATGAATGAAATTAAGGTAGTCATTGTTGGACAGATAGCACTTGTAATTGTTGCACTATCGTTATGGGTTTTAGATGAACTAGAAATAATACAAGACAAGGAGAGATAACAATAGCGTTAGGAGTAGGATTATTGATACTATTTTAGATAGAAGAACTGACCGTAATATTCATGAAATAATTCATCAACAACACATATTGGTT
>DATDKD010000091.1:0-18045 GCA_036520175.1 Nitrososphaeraceae archaeon | reverse complement strand
TAATGAAAAATGGAAACAAAATAAAAAGAGTATAATGCCACAAATTGATTATGGAAAATGCGTATTCTGTGGACTGTGTGTTGATGCATGTCCATTCTATGCATTGTATATGACTAATGATTTTGAATTATCATCATTTACTAAAGAACATTTGATATATACACCAGCACAATTAGCAGTCAAGCCAAAGTATGATGGTACAGTAGAAGTAAAGATTGATGAACGAGGAGCTTCTCATGGCTGATGCTGGGTTCATAGGTTTATCTATTTTAACAGTAGGATCGGCAATATTTGCTTTAGAAAGTCGAGAAATTATTTATGGTGCAATTGCTTTAGCTATTTCAATGCTTGGCATAGCGGGTTTTTTTATTTTACTCGATTCTCCTTTTGTTGCAATGTTTCAGATCGCGGTATACGTTGGGGCAGTTGCTGTTTTGGTTATATTTATTGTAATGTTAGTAAGGACTGAATCTCTCTTTTCTACTGATGAGGATAAGGGGAGACGAATTGCTGGTTTAATATTTTCATTATTGATGATGGTAGGAATTGGGGTTCTTCTTTTTAGTTCTCTGTTTTCAAGGGCTGAGTTCAGTCCTTTGATGGAAAAGATTGTTAATAAAATCGGTAATGAGATGCTAACATATTATTCCCCTGTATTTATATTACTCGCTCTAACGCTAGCAGGTTCAATAATAGGAGCCTTATCCTTGGCAAGAAGGGAAGACAGTGATCAACGCGCCCAGACTTCTACTCCAAGTGCACAATATGAAGAGAAAATATATCTGGATAAAAAAAACGAGGAGCAAGAGCAGGAGCAGGTGTAATTAATGACTGAATTAATTAACTTTGTTACTGTTTCATTGATTCTTGTTGGCATAGGAATTTACGGGCTTATTGTTAAGCGAAATGCAATAAGAATGATTTTTGCAATAGAAATTATTGCAAATGCTGCAAACCTAAATCTAATCGCGTTTTCACGCTATTTAGGCGATATACAAGGACAGGTATTTGCACTATTTGCAATTGCAATCGCCGCGGCAGAAGTAGCTGTGGGCTTAGCGATTATAATTATTGCTTATAGGCTGTACAAAGATATAGACGTTGCTCAATACAAATATTTGCGAGGTTAACAATATGATAATTTTTGATGAATTTCTATATAAAGGAGAAAAAAGTTAGATGGCTTCTGAATCTGGAATATTAATGGCATCTATATTTCTACCTTTATTACTCGCTCCATTATCTTATTTTTTAGGAAAAAAAAGAGGAGCAAATTTTGTTACTTGGTTTTCGTTTGGTACTTTAATTCTATCCACTATTTTATTGATCATACCAGCGCTTACTCTCTCAGAAGAAAATCCTGTTTATGAAGAATCTTATGTCTGGAGCCAATTTGGGGATTTCGGATTGAAACTCGATGGGTTCAGCATTTCATTTGCTATAACGATTTATGTCTTATCAGCTGTAATAGCATTATTTTCAAGAGAATATATGGTTAGAAAAATTGCTGGCCAGTTTGATAATCTAGACAGGTCGAACCCTTCCTCCAGTAATAATATTAATAATAATAATAATAATTCTGATGAGGAAAAATTAAGTAAAAATATGATATCACCTGGTGGAAGAGGACAACTTGAGAGCCTGTCTCGTCTTGAGCCGTCATATAAACAACATATAGATACACAAATGGGCTTCTATTTTGCCCTTTTTCTCACATTTGCTATGGGAATGGTCGGTACAGTTTTATCCACAAATCTTATCGAATTTTATGTATTTTTTGAATTAATGCTTGTTCCAGCTTTCTTTCTAATAGCTCTCTATGGTTATTCTACGAGAAAGAGAGTTTCTCTTATGTTCTTTTTTTGGACACATGTAGGTGCAGTTCTTTTATTACTGGGCATGCTTGCAATGGGCTTATTTGCAGGTGGCTTTGATTTTGAAACAATTAAATCCAACGTATCAAAAATTCCTTCACAATGGATGACGCTTATTGTATTTGCTGTTGTTATTGGAATTTCAGTAAAATTAGGTGCTTTTCTTCTTCATATATGGATTCCGCATACTTATGCGGAATCCCCTACTCCAATTTCCGCCCTAATTGCTGGCCCTATGAGCGCTATAGGCGTGTATGCACTATTAAGAATTTGGATAGATCTTCTAGCTATATCGTATTCTGATTATAGTATTTACATAAACTTTTGGGGAGTGATAACAATGATTTATGGAGGTGCCATGGCTTTGATGCAGGACGATATTAAAAAGTTATTGGCGTATTCGAGTATCAGCCATATGGGTTACATAATCTTTGGATTAGGAAGTCAAAGTATGTTAGGTATAACAGGTAGCGCATTAATGTGGATTCCTCATGCACTAGGTGAGACAATTTTATTCTTGATGGCAGGTTCTTTAATCCTCCGAACAGGCACGAGAAGTATGGCCAATTTGGGAGGCATTGCACGAAAAATGCCTTATACTGCCACCTTTGCAATGATAGCAGTACTAACAATGATAGGAGTACCTCCAACAACTGGTTTTATGGCTGAATGGATACTGTTCACTGGGGCCTTACAAACTGGAACGGAACATATGGATTCGTTTAGAGTTGTTTTGTTTTCCCTTGCTATTCTTACTACTATCTTGACTTCTTCTTACTTATTAGTGATGTATAAAAAAATATTCTTTGGGAAAATTTCACCTCGCTTTGAAAAATTACGAGATGTTAACAGATATGCAATAATTCCAATGGCATTTATGGCGGGTTTGACACTGTTTTTGGGCGTTTATCCTGATCCTATTATTAATCCTATAATTGCATATTCAGAGACACTTTTTTCAGATTCTCCCGAAATTGCTTCTCTTCCAACAGTCACAAATTTGAAGAATACTCTTCTCTCGTCTGGAATAATTTTACAAGACGAATATCAAAGCTTTATAGACGGAGACTATAGGGATCATCAGTTAAAACAGGTTAAAAGTATAGAAATTATGGAGAATAGGTGAAAAGAAAAAATGGTTGAATCAGTCGGGTTTGAAGGAATTGCTATAAATGTATGGCTTGTGTGGATAGTCCCCTTTTTAGGTGCAGCATTAATTCCTGCTTTAGCTAAAAAAAGTACCACATTTTCAAATATTAGCGCTGTTGGATTTGCAATAATCAGTGCTCTTCTTGCCGCTACTCTTATTCCACTAGCTACCTCCGGAACTGAAATTCATAGCCAGATCCCTTGGATTTCTGCGTTAAATATCAAAGCCGGGATCCTGGCAGACCCACTTAGTATTATTATGACAAATCTTGTTGCATGGATATCATCCTTAATTATTATTTACTCTGTTGGTTACATGCATGGAGATAGGGACTTGGTACGATATTGGTTCTTTATGTTATTTTTTATAGGATCAATGCAATTGATCGTTCTTTCGGATAATCTCTTGATGGTATTTTTTGGATGGGAAGGTGTAGGTTTTGCCTCATATGCATTGATAGGATTTTGGTATGCAGATAGAAAGAAAGATTATGTTGGCAGAGAAGGTCATATTGTCAAAGGAATAGCAATGTGGGCATCTCCCACACATGCAGGAATAAAGGCATTCTTGATGACACGAGCAGGGGATGTTATGATGCTTTCTGGGATGTTTTTAATTTTTATGTATGCTGGGACTTTTGGTTTTAAAGAACTGTTAGCTGATCAAACTTGGGCTCATACTATGATGGAACAAAACCTTTTGGTACCTGCAGCTGTTCTTCTGTTTGGAGGAGCAATAGGTAAGTCAGCTCAATTTCCTTTGAATGAATGGTTATTAGAAGCGATGACTGGTCCTACACCTGTTTCTGCGTTGATACATGCAGCTACAATGGTTAAAGCTGGTGTTTTTCTTGTTGCTAGGATTGGCCCATTATTTTTTGCCTTAGCGGCATTTGATGCTGCAGTTTTCTTTGAGGTTATTGCCTGGGTAGGAGCCATAACGGCATTTCTCCTTGCGACCCAAGCCATTGTGAATCCTGAAATCAAAAAGGTTTTGGCATATTCTACAGGGTCACAAATTGGTTATATGATGATGGCACTGGGAATAGCAGGCCTTTCTACTCAATTCGTTGATGGTTATACTGCTGGATTTTTCCATCTCATGAGTCATGCGATGTTTAAAGCATCATTGTTTATGGCAGCGGGTGCGATCTTACATGTAGTAGGTTCCAGATTTATGACGGATATGGGAGGGTTAAGGAAGAATATGAATAAAACATTTATTTTTATGTTACTTTCAGGACTCTCGTTAGCAGGAGCTCCTTTAATAACTTCTGGATTTTGGAGTAAGGATGCGATTTTTGCGGCCCTTTTAGAATCAGGAACATCAACCGGGGGTGCGCTTTTCTTTATTGCATTTATAGTTGCAATAATGACTGCATTTTATACATTCAGGATGGTAGGTATGGTCTTTTTTGGTACGAAGAGTAAACATATACAGGCCATCGAACAAAGCTCTTCTCACACTTCTCAATCTGTGTCGTATGTCTCTTCTGAACCTTTGGATGATCATCATCATAATTTGAAACAAGATACTACACCCAAGATCCATGAGGTCACACCAATAATGTGGGTCCCATTCGCAATCTTAGCAATTTCCACCATACTAATTGGATTAGTTGGATTTATCTTTGAAGAAGAGATTCATTCCATCATGGCATCCTATCTTTTTAGCTCATTTGGTATTGGAGAAGCAATTAGCACTCATAATTCGGCAAACACTATAGAGCAGAATGCAGGCCAACCAACAGAAGCGTTAAATCCTCTCGCATTAGTGTCCTCATTTCTAGCTTTTGGTATAGGATCTGGCTTGGGTATATTATTCTATATCATTAGAAAAAAGGATCCAGAAATTATTTCACGATATCCTATTTTAAAGAAGGCATGGTCTTTCTTGTATAATAGATGGTATCTTAATAGTTTATTATATTGGGGATTTGTGACAATACCTCTACGTCTATATCAAATCATTTGGCTATATTTTGAGAATATTATTGCACAAGGAATTAATCCGGCATTACAGTTTTCTATGAGCTATTTGTCAAAATGGGTAAAATATACACAGACTGGAGTTACACAAACATATCTTTTTGTCTTTGCGGCAGGAATTATCATTGTTCTAATCATGTTATACTTATAGGAGGAATGGAGAGATAAAAAATGATTGATATTTCGTCTACGCCAATTATAATAATTATACTTCTTGGTTCAGTTGGTCTTGGAATTCCTATAGTAGATGCCTATAAAAAAGAAAAAGGAAAAAGTAAGAATAAACTTTTTAGTGCCATAACGTTTGGGACTTTAATTATAGCATTACTTATAGTAATCTCTCGAGTAATAAGTGGAGAACCTCTTCCTGCGATGTATTTTGGACATGATGTGATTGCAGATGATATGTTTGGTTCCTTCTTTGCAATTTCTCTTTTAATCGTCTCTATAATGGTATCAGCTTCTTCATGGAACTATATGAGAGGAATTTCAAATTATTCTTCCTATTATTCCTTAATTTTATTATCCACAATAGGAATGGTATTGATAGCTTATTCAACCGATTTTGTAATGTTGTTTATCGCATGGGAACTTATGTCAATACCCACCTACGCTCTTGCTGCATTTTCCAAGAGAGATCCTATCTCAAATGAAGCTGCTATAAAATATTTTATGTTTGGAGCGTTCTCATCTTCCATTCTAGTCCTTGCGATTGGCTTTGTCTATGCAGTTACTGGCACCACTAATATCGGTGATTCTATAACAATTCTTGCTGAACTTTCAGCACCAAATCAAGGTTCAGATAAACTAGGAGGTATTATTCCGATTTCTTATCTTGCCATAGGTTTGTTTGTTGCTGGATTTGGGTTTAAAATGGGTTTGGTACCATTTCATATGTGGTTACCTGATACATATGAAGGTGCACCGACAACAATAGGTGCTTTGTTGGCTGCAGGAACCAAAAAAGCAGGTTTTGCAGCAGCCATTAGAGTCATCGTAATCGGAATGTTCGCAGTTGGGTTGGACTGGAGTATTGTTCTTGCTATTTTAGCAGTAATTACTATGACTGTAGGTAATTTTGGGGCTCTTATACAAAGAAGCGTTCCTAGAATGATGGCTTATTCTAGTGTAGCTCAGGCAGGTTATATGATGATTGGACTTGCACTAGCCCCCTACGCAAGTTCTGCTCTGGACGGATCACTATTTCACATTCTTAATCATGCTGTAATGAAATCAGCCTCTTTTTTAGCTATTGCTGCTGTTGCAATAGCATTAGCCAGTTACAGTTTAGAAAAATACAGTGGACTGGGTAGAAAAATGCCCATCACCGCAATTGCACTATCAATATCATTATTAGCATTAGCTGGTGTTCCTCCATTGAATGGTTTTTGGAGTAAGTTGGTACTTTTTCAATCTGCGATAGACAGTGGTACAGTAATTTCATGGGGTCCTTACCTAGCGATCGCTGGATTATTAAATAGTGCATTATCCCTAGGTTATTATTTATGGATTATTAAAAAAATGTACCTTGATGAAAGTGGTGATATGTCCAGGGTAAAAGAACCTAAGGCCATTCTAGGTGTATTAGTATTTGCGATTATTTTTATGGTAGGATTTGGAATATGGCATGCGCCATTACTAGAATTCGCCTCCATATCTGTCCCTACGAACATCGATCAATTAGTTCCTTCAATTGGAAATATAACTCAAAATTAATATTCTTTTTTTAATTCCTGTCAATTTAATAGATCGAACTATTTTATCATGACAATAAACAAATTACTTGGAATCTAAATAATAATAATTTACAACATTTTCTATTAAGTTAGCAGAATATCCAGAATGATAACATATAGTTGTGTAATTAAGATAAAACTCATGAATATTTAATTTAAGAACAAATCAATAATGAATATTACTTTATTAGTCCTATTTTTTGTCTTTATTAAGGAAATTAATTAAGAGGTAATATATACACATATACTTATTTTATTGATCAAATAAGATAATTCAATCGAAGAAGATAAAAGATTAGATCCTTTAATCTAGTAATGATTATAATTTAAGATTTATTTCATTCTAGTAAATAACGACGACAATTATATCACCTTATATCTGATTTTTTATTAAAGTCAATATTTTTTACAATAATTTGGTGAAATTATCAAAAATAAAATCTAGTTTAGAAATAAATCAGAAATTGCTTTCGAAATAAAAAACAATCCTGTTCTGATTTTTAGAATGCATACATAAAGATGTTGTTAGGTCTTTTCTTCTGTTTCTTCTTCTATTTCTTCTCCTTCATCTATACCTTCTTGTGCTTGTTCTGAGTTTTCCGAAGAAGTTTGATCGCTTGTTTGTTGTGCTAATTCTGCCGTAGCATAACCATTTCCAACTTTTGTTATTTTAACCTTTATCTTTTCGTCAACCTTGGTTCCAGGAACAAATATTACAAATCCTTCTATCTTTGCGACTCCAGAATCTCCTCTGTTGCTAATAGCTTCAATTGTTACATCGTATTGTTCGCCTACCTTAACTGGTGAATGACGAAAACGTCTAGGTCTATTTCTATCCCCATATCCTCCACCACCACCACTTCTTCTGCCTCCACTATATCCTCCACCATAGGATCTATCTGAAAGATATGTTCTAACTTCAGTTGCTGGTAAAAAACTAGCTATTCTCAATGTTTTCATACATTCTATATTTTCTTAGATATTTCAACTTTAGTATTTTTAACTTCAAAAAAAGATTTTTAAATCGGAATGTTTAGTGGATATCTATTAAGAAGTTTAATATACGAAATAATATTAATCTGAAAATTTAGTTATACTTTAACTTCATAGCCATGAATCTCTAAATTGTAAAAATATTTATGAGAATAGAAATATCCTCAAAATTAAGTACTTTAAATTAAATAAGATTCTATCTAGACTAATTGGATATATGCTTCATAAAATATGTGATAGCACTACTATAAAAAATAATAGCATGAAAGTATTTCATTTACGATCTGATAGAAAGGTAATCGATATTCTTATCGTTAATATTAATGGGAAATTCTTTGCATGTGATAATTATTGTCCACATCGAGGTGCATCTTTATCAAAAAGTGCTATATCATATAGCAAACACAGTATTATATGCTATTTGCATGATTTTGAGTATAACCTTAGTACAGGAAAACTTGAAAATATTCCTTCCAAATGGCAGAATCAAAATCCAGAATGGAAAAAATCAAATGATTTAGTTATTTATAAAATAATTGAAAAAGAAAATAATATCTATGTTGATATTCCTTAAGATTTTACAATATGAATTACATATTTCCATTCTCAAGGCTTATTTAACTCTACGTTTTTATTCTTAAATCTTTCACCTGATTCAATTACTTTCTTTTTTTCATTATTGAGTTCGTCTAGTGTCATAGGAATTACTAATATTATATTATTTAACTTTACATCTAATGATAAGTCTAACGATCCTTCCTTATGCAGATCTTTTTCGGTAAATATTGCAGCGTAGGTTGATTTTTTTAATAATTCATATAAAGTGCGGTTATTTTGAGAGAATAATAATTCAACGTCTCCAACTGGTATTATAGAGCCATACTCATCAATATCCAATTGAGTAACCGTAACTATATTTTCAGTATAGCTAGTAATCTTTGCAAGCATATTCATATATGATAAAAGTAAATTAATAACTTTTCTTAGACAATTAATCAGTGATTCTTTTGTCGATAATACATTTGAACTGATGTTTTTATATATATTTCTTAATAATCAACTATTTTTTTATTAAAGGATTATTTTTATTTTCTGTTATCCCTTTTTGAGGACTGCCTCGTTGATGGAGTTAATGGAATTAGATTTTAAGAGAAAAAGTTGACTTTTTGTTATGATAGTAATAGAAAATATAGCTAGTATGTAAAATAAACGTCCTGAAATATTATTTTTGTTTTTTCTTTGAGTCCATTCCAATCATCCCTCCTGTGAATAAAAAAACTCCAAAAATTGTTATAAATAGAGATGCATATTCAAACGAATAGACAGAAATACCCAGAACTTCTGTTTTAGGATAACCCTTGGGGGTCAAATTATTATTAACTGTATCTTGGATTACTATAGAACCGGTAGTTATCATTCCAATAATTCCTATTGCTAAAAGCGACCCTCCCAATATTATTATATTTCTTCTTTGTTTCCCATGATGAAGTAAGAATAACGTTATAGCAGTAAATATATTTTTAGAAATCATCAATATAGATAGAGTCACTATTTCTTATATAACTTTAGATAAATGAGTAAATGCTCCATTCACTAGCATAATATGATATTTATTATAGAGACTTGAGAAAAAATTCGAACCTCGATCAAGTAGTTTATAATTATGAGTAAAAGAAAAATAAATCTACGAATTTGTACCTTGTAATATGTGAGTAGAAAAAGCCTTCTAATCTTCTGGTTCTCTATGTTTATTTTCAGGAAACGCTTCTTCAGCAATTGTTTCAATTGATTCACCTGTCGGTAGCGGGGCATTCCTATCCACTTTATATTTGGATAATTCTGGAAAGTTTTTTCCAATTATTACGTTCATTCCTACTGCTATTATTTCAGATTTCGGAATATCATATCTGTCATTAGAATATCCAAACACTATTATCTTATCCGGAGTTTCTTTTGCTACAAAACCAAGATCATCTTCATTTTCTGCCCTAACTCCTTTGTTAAAGAGAGATTTGGGATATTTTCCTTCATAATATGCTAAATCAACTTGTTGTTTATCATCTTTCCATGGATCTCTCCTGCTGGTTGGAAGGGGATCATTTCGATTTACTCTATATTTTCTTTCTAACTCAGAAAATGAGAGACCTATAAGAACATTTGCTCCTACTTGTTGAATCTCTGATAGTGGAATATCATATCTATTTCCTTTTCCACCAAAAACTATTATCTTATCTGGAGTTTCTCTTACTACGTATCCAATATCTGGATTATCTAAAGTTTTCACTCCTCGGTTGAAATACCTTCCGGATACCATAGTTAAGATATATTACCGTTCTATAAAAAACATTCTTAAAACCTTTGTTTAGAATCGTCTTTCTGCGGATGAGATAATGATAAATATAGTTGCAAATTTTATCTTTTATAATTTCTGAATAATTGGTTAGTTAAGTGGATTTCCTAAATCTGCGAAGTAGTATGTTTTATTATACAAAGTTAATTTTGATGGAACCCTGTTAAGGAATAAAAAAATGCCTAACAATAAATCTCATTTATTTTACTTCGAGCATTTCAGTTATCTTATTTAATTTTTTTACCTTTTACGTAGAGGCCAAGAAGGATTTTACCAGAATTGGACCTAAAATTAGAAAGGATATTTAACGAGAGCCATATTGTAACATATTAAGATTCGTAAGTTCTTCTAATTGATGTTTTAAGCGATTGGTATAATTATTTGTTATATTACTTATTACCAAATTCAGTTCATTTTTTGCTTTGAGTGAATAAGATTTGTATAAGTTTTCCATTTTACTAACAAGAAGTTGAGAATGATTATTCTGTTTCATGAGTAAATTAAATAATCTATCCTCATTATTCCAATCATCAAGGTCATCGTGAATTTGATAAGCTATTCCCATCAAATGACCAAAATTTCCTATTGCTCTAGTATCTTCTTCATTTGCATTAGCTAAAATGGCACCAATTCGAGTTGAAGATTCAAAGAGAGAAGCTGTTTTATGTTCCAATACCTTGATATAATCATCTTCAGTAATGGTATGGTCTTTGTTCAATCTAATCTCCATTATTTCACCTTCGCTCATACGAATAGCGGCATTGGCGATCTCTGAGGAAATGCGAGGATTATTTAATTTCGAGGTTATATTTAAGATAATGCCAAGTACAAAGTCTGCTGTTAATATACTGTTATTATATCCATATTTTACATGAAACGATGGTTTTCCTCTTCTCACATTTTCTTCATCAATAATATCATCATGAATGACTGACTCTGTATGTAAAAGTTCAATTGCAGATGCTGCCAGAAATCTTTCGTCATCGATTTTAGAAAAACCTTGAGGAAAATTTTTGCGAGTATTATCATTATTTTTTGATTTAATTATTTCAGATGATAACAGCAATATAAGAGGACGGATACGTTTTCCTCCTTCGCACGCATATTTAAGAGAAGAATAAAATTCAGACCAGGAATAGAGATTCAATTCCCTTTCTAAAGTAGCATTAATTTTTAATAAAAAATCTCCAAATTGTTCCATCAATGAGCTACTGGATTCTTGATTTGCATTTTTTCCTTTTAGACTATCGCCGCCATCCAAATATTAAATCTTCACTTTAGTTAAAAATAATCAGAATATTAATGCTACGATGAGGTAGCTTAGTAATTATCCGTAATTGTGAGTTATTATGCAAAAATTTCAGTGCTCCGGCCGGGATTTGAACCCGGGATCTGCGACTCGAAAGGCCACAATGCTTGACCGGATTGTGCAGCCAAAATAAAGCTTCTACACCACCGGAGCACGATGACTTGTAATTTTAATTTCTATAAAATCTTTTCTTAATTTAAAACTCTAACAATAATAAGAATACAAAAGGTTTTTCTAATCTTTCTATGTTTTAATATGTATGATATGCAATAGTATAGATTCGAGTAATTTAGGTTCATTAATCAAAATAATTGATGATGAAATAAGTAAAAGAAGCTTATTAAATCATCAATTTTATATTCTTTGGAGAGAAGGAAAATTAACCTTGAACCATTTACGTAGTTATTCTAAAGAATACTTTCAATTGGTAAAAGCTGTTCCTGAATTAGTTCATAACATTCAAGAGAACCTTAAAAACAATGATGCTGGAAATGCATATGTCAAAGAAGTACAAAATACTCACAATGAAGAAGATCAACACATACAACCATGGATTAAATTTGCACAGTCACTAGGGATTGAAAAACAAGAATTAGTGGAATATGAAGGAAATAGTGAGGTTAATCTGGCTATTACAAATTTAAAAAAATTATGTCTCTCCTCGATATGCGAAGGTGCATCAACCATGTATTCATTTGAGAAGGAAATCCCACAAATTAGTAAAACAAAAATGGAAGGATTAAAAAAATATTATAATATTTTCACGGATGAAGGCATAACATATTTTAAAATACATCAAATTGCAGATATAGAGCATGCTCAATTATGGAAAACAATTTTACTTGATTCCGATATAGCTGGAAAGACCAAAGTTTCAAATGAAACTATCTTAAATGCATCAGTAAGTTCATTGAACTCACAAAATCAAATCCTTGATGCAATCTACCATAATTATGTAAAAGATACTATGAATTAACTTTTCCTCCCATCACTCTTCTCTACACTTAAATTTTTATAACCTCATTATTGATTATAATTGAAATAGTTGGGCCTATAGCTTAGCCTGGTAGAGCGACCGGCTCATAACCGGTAGGTCGAGGGTTCAAACCCCTTTAGGCCCATTATTCTGTTGGGATTAAATGAATGCAGTAAAATACACCTTTTGATGATTCTCTCGGCTTATGCCTAATATTTTTATTCTTTATTCGTAAATCGTATAGTGAAAGACGACAATAGAAAATTTTAATTCTCAATAACAAATTAATGCTTCATATACAGATATCTAAATCAGAAATAAGATAGTGAATACTCTCCCCCTCTATTAAAAGTGATTTCCTTGTTTTATAATACTCAATTTAAGTGAACAGATGATTATCTCATATCAAAGAAGTTTGGAAGAAAACATCAATGAAGGGATTAAAACTTTAGAATATCATATTAATTCTCAAAATTATCCAATTGTAAATGAGATGTTCCAATACCAATCACAAATTGAAACATTACAATGGGTTATAAATAAGCAAAAAAAAGAGAATAGTTTGGAATCTTTAAAACAAATAATAGACTTTAAAGTAAAAAGATTAGAATATGAATTGAAGAAAATATCAAGAAGAGATATAGAACATCCTAGTAAAATTATCTATCAACTAGAAATGTTGGAATGTTGCAAAATCAGTATAAATTGGGAGTTTCAAAGAAGAAGAAATACAAAAACCACAAAAGAAGTTAGTATTTCTGCGCTTTGTTAAAATTATTATTTTTTTTATTTTGTCCAATCCCTAAAACAAGATGACCACCAGAAGAATTAGAAAATGCACAAAAATTATTTAAATTTGTTTTCTTAAATATTTGTTGAAATCCTGACAATTATTTTAAAATAAAAGTTAAATTAATTAGATATCGTTTTTTATATATTAAAATTCACCATAGCATACAATGAAAGTCATCATTTCTAGACAAATAATAATGACAAGCATTATGCTCTCTATGGGACTTTTAGCGAATCTAATAATAACAACAACAACTATAACACCTGTGTTTTCTCAAGAAGAAGGTTCTTCAGTATCAATAGCCCCAGGTGCCGCCGATCAAAACAATGACCTATCATTTGATCCTCCAGAAATCAACGTGCCAACAGGAAGCATTGTTTCTTGGACCAACGCTGATTCAATACAACATACTGTGACTTCTGATGAACAAGGACTATTTGATGCAGGTCCAATATCTCCAGGGGACACATTTGAAAATGTATTTGATTCAGCAGGAGAATTTGGTTATCATTGTGCAATACATCCATTCATGACAGGTGTAGTTATGGTTGGCTAATTCGCATTATTAATAATAATACTAATTGATATCTTGAATATGGAATTTGAAATTAATCAACTAAAAGAACAGATAAAAGTAAAATTGGCGAAGAAGGATTTTCTAACTTAATAAACAATCTAGCAACATAAGCAATTGCTGTATTACAAAAGCAATGAAAATCATGATCTTAACAGTCTAGATTATTCAATATTGAAATTGATGATAATAGATTATTTAAACAATAATTTCAATAAATAGAAATATGTTGGTTGTTTATTTAATTTGGTAGCAATAGAATTACTCAACTTATTTTTCACTTCATCTCTCTGTTCCAAAGGAACTTCATAATATACTAACAAGTCAATGAGACCAATTATAGGATCTCTATCCCTTTGAGAACCATGAACCTTACCCCCATACTCCGTAACGATATCAGCCAAAATCTCATATTTCTGTTGAATTTCTGCTATTGAACCTTGTAGTAACTCGAAGGAATTAGACATTTTTACTTTAGGTTGTTGTTGACCTGAAAAAGAGGCATATGGAGTTCTTTTTCTAGCATAAGGGTTGTAATAGTGTGGTTTTGGTGAATTTGATGGTGGAGTTATTCCGTCTGTTCCTAGTGTGGGAGTAGTTCCTGAAGATTTGTCGCCTCTATTAGGACAAATATGTTTCTTTTTGTAAATACTTCCCAATACTCATTTACGGACGTATTCCAGTAAATCTGAATCCCACAACCATATACATGAGACCTTGGATTGATATTTTGGTTATTATTATTAGAAGTAGAAGAACTCATTTCTTATTTATTCACAACTCCACTACCTGAATTAGATCGTCTTTGAACAATTTATTATTATACATTTTTTCATTAAAACAATCATCATATATCCAAAATTTTGACTGTTTTCCAATACCGTCTTTTACTATTGCTATTTTACTTGCTGTTCTTTTGCATCTTCTATTGTCCTCTGGAGAATTTTGACATCTCATTTCTTGTTAATATCATATACTATTGATCTATCAAATTGTCTACATTGCCAGGAATAGCCATTCTATCAGGAATACCAAATTCTTTTCTAAATTCTTTGTTTATTTCTTGGACTTCTTTTGTATTATTTGGATTATGTGTTTCTTTGAATTTTTTATATGCTTTTTGCAATTCGTCCAGGCTGCCAAATCTATCAATACCTGATTTAAGGAAAAAAAGCATTTCCTTATTATATTTACCACTCCTAACACCTTCCACCTCATTAACTAGCAGTTCGTCAGTATCCTTGTCATAATCGATTAGCAGTCCATACTTGAAAAAGGCAAAAACATGAAACTCTTTGTCATCAATTATAATAGACTGGTATCTTTGTCTATATTTTCCTTCCAATTCGATCCCCTCTTTCTTCTTAACATACTCTATTGCAGCAGTTATTGCCATATCTAAATAATAATCTCTGTCAGTCATTTTTTCTTAAAGTAACCCAGGAAAGTAACATCTTATAAAGAAATTGATTTTATTTTAAGAACTCATGTTAAATATTTTTTAGATTGCCTCTTCAATAGTTATTTTCAGAGGTTTACCTTTGAAGTCTTTTAATATGTCTTTATGATATTCTTGAGGGACGTAGATTACCACTTTCTTGTCTCCCATAGTACTAATACGAGCAATAAACTTCATACTTTTAGACAATATTGTATTAGGAGTATGTCTTACCTATAATCTTATAGATACCTATGTATTACTTAAAATACTAAGTAATACTTATATTATTAGTATTCCTAGTAATACCATGAAATTTAGAAATGGGTCTTATCAATTTGATCCTTTAAAAGAGGGTAATTCGAAAAAAAGAAAATGTGGAATGTGTTGTTTTGCTGACTCATATTCTGTAAGGTCAAAGAAAGAATATGAAAGAAATTTGTTATTTGCTATGATTGAATCACAACAGCAGTAGGAATAAAATTAAAAAAAAGGATTACAAAATATTGTATCATAAATAAGACATTAACTGAATTCAAATTTAATTTATAATTATTATTAATGTATATTGTGATTATACAAATCTAATAAAAATTTTCCAACTTATAAAAATCTTTTTAATTAAAACTTGTTTTCAAAATTTTAAATGAACAATTGATATTTATGTATATTATTTAAAAAACAATCTTTTACTTTAATTGTAGCCATTATATAGAATGTTGAGCCAAAGAGAATATGTCAAATGATATTCCTCTAAATGACTCTAATATACAAGACATTATAAAAAAAGAAGCAAGAGGGCTGGGAGATGATACTGATTTTGGTGAAGTTCAAGAGATTTTAGGAGAATATATCATAACAAAGAAAGGAAATGTCTCCAAAGACATATTCCATTTTCCTAAAAATCTAATAGAACGATTTGATGGTGATACTGTTTATTTTAAGATAACCAAAGTTGAATCAAAACAATACAAAAGAGACTATTGAATAATTTTTAACCAACACAAAATTCATCATACTTTTTAGTATAAACCCGTGAATGCAAGTGACGGGTTCAAATCCCTTCCCCTCCATGCTGGTTATGCTTAATTCTACCATTTCAAACAACAACAATAAAAAAACGTTTTTTATTTTATCAGTTTAATCCATGTCAAAAAAATTAAACAAACTGACAATTAAGACGATAAAAAGTAACAAATAATACTACTTCCTATTAACTCATTAAATTCAAAATGTATTGTAAATTTTTTTAGCCAAGTTCTTAGATTGTGAATAAAGAATAGAAAAGTTTTGGTTTAGATTTTCACCATGGTTCTTTTCCACCATTTGTTCGTACTAATTACATACCTGGGAGAGAGATTGTCATAATAACAAACAAAACATAAATGATGATTCCCGAAACTATATTCCAAACCCTTTTCCAATCTTTCCAACAAATATATGGCCTAGGCCTAGTAGAGCGAATATTCCTCCGATAAATGCCATGAGTGCTGCTGTTCCTGCACTTTTGTAGGGCAGGTGATCTACAATTGGTCTATTCTGTGTAATAGATCCTAGTTGTTGTTGTTGAAGATCAATTCCACACTTTGAACATTTTTTAATTTCTTCATTTAAATTTAATGTCTAACCACAATTGCTGCAGAATTTTGGTGTACTAGTCAATTATATACAATACGATTACATACTAATAAAGAAAACTTTAACGATAATAAAAAAATTACTAATTTATTTAGTCATTTCTATGCACACATTTCTATGCACATTTCTGCGCTAGAGGGGCAAGGAGATTTGCATTCAGTTTCTTCTTCTTCTTCTTCTTCTTCTATTGCTTGTTGACTATACATCATAGTCTTATCATTGTTAACAAAAAAGGTTTCTCCTTCTCCAAGAGCATTATCAGATTCAAAACAGATAGGACATAATAATGCATACACCATGGTGGTTATCACAACATTCTGAGATGGAATTGCAATAACTGAGTTTTTCATATATTTTCCTTCAATATATATACAGCATATTTGAATAAAAATATTTTGAATAAAAATTAAGACAATTATTTCGGTAAATATTTTCTCTGCCGATAAAGAATTAAAAAATTTTCCCGATATTATTTGTTCATCTTCTCTAGCAATATTAAGTAGTTGAAAAGCAATGTAAATAAATTTTTAAAGTAAGACTGTTACTAGGTTTAGTAACAAAGAATTATACAAATTATTTTCAGACTTGATTTAACTAATAAGAATTAGCAACTATAAAACACAATAAACATTAACTAATGAAATTCACTAATCTAATTTAGTAATACTATATAAATTAAGAAATAAAAATATTTTATTCATCTTATAAATTTTTAATATTTTCTAAAAAAGAATTTGTTTTCTTATCTAATGTCAAAATATTGTTTAGCATTTCATCATGATTATGCTCAAACACTTGTATCTTTTCTAAAATTAATTCCTTATTTTTCTAAAATACGTTCATGTTTTTCTTCTAAGTGTACTATATGATCAAGTATTTCCTGTTGTTTAACTGCAGTTTTCTCTTGTCTATTGTATATCCACCAACTAATTATACCTCCTAATACGAACCCTGCAACATCCTGATATATGTAGCAGCAATATTGGATAGGTCACCACTCCTTTGACAATCAGCAACATCTACACAATGCCAAATTAAGAACAACTCCATTAACATTTATTAAAATTTGATACTTTTACTTTTATTATTTTCGATAAAAAAATGAAAAAGAACATACAATTTTAGGATAAAAGATAAAATTTAATTCTCTTCCTCTTTTGCTTCGTTCTAAATACTCTAGAAGGAACATAAGGGTTAGTGGAAGTTTAATTTATTTATTTATTTAT
>DATDKD010000090.1:0-3468 GCA_036520175.1 Nitrososphaeraceae archaeon | reverse complement strand
CTTTTTATTGGTATTGGTTTCTTAGTGAATACTCTAATTGATTTGTTTCATGTTATAGTTTCCATTCTTAATATGGATGACATTTTATTTCTCAAATATTTTATTCCACAAACATGGGTTACAGGCAGGCTATTTCTTAGTGCAATGTTAGCTATAGCAATTTTTAAGTATACTTCTTTTTCATCTGTTAATTCAGATACACAACAGGAACAACAACAAATAACTTTAGGAAAGAAGAATCAAAATATATTATCATTATCAGTTTTACTTTACCTAATAATAGTTGTTTTATTTGTTTCTATTGTAGCTGTAAGCTCACTCTTTGTTGTTTTTCCATTTTCAGTAGTTGATAATATTCCTATACATAGACCATATGAAATATTTGCTTTAGCATTATTTTTAGTTTCATTGTATTATTTTTATAAGAACGGCATTTACAAAAATAAAGATGTTTTCTATACTAGTTTAGCTGTTTCTATTGTAGTTGATATTTTTGGACAAATAATAATGTCATATTCTGCTCATCCTTTTGATACATCCCACAATATCGCTCATGTCTTAAAAGATGCAAGTTATTTTATCAATATCATTGGGCTTGCGTTATCAAGCATACAATATAATTCTAGATTAAGAGAAAATAATGAATTATTAAATCAACAATATCAAAAAGTGAAGGAATCAGAAAAAACCAAGTCAGCATTTATCAATATAGTAGCACATGAATTTAGAAATCCTGTACAACCCATAATAGGACTAGCAGATGTTATGTATTCTAAGGTTAAAGATGAAGAACATCGTGAACTATTAGAGATTATTATGAGAAATGCAAACAGGCTAAAGCGACTTACTAATAACTTGTTGGATGTAACAAAAATAGACAGTCAATCTTTGGCACTTGAGAAAGAAAAATTAAATCTGAATGATTTGATATTAGAAGTTTTAAAAGATTATGTTGATAAACAGAAAACACAAATGGTAAAAATTGTTTATGATTTCAAAAATATAGATGATGTTATTATTGAAGCAGATAGAGATAGAGTTGCTCAAGTTATTTGCAACCTTTTGGATAACGCTTTAAAATTTACTCAAGCAAGCCAAATGATATTTCTTATTGTAGATAAAAAGAAAGACAAAGAAGAAGGAAAAGAACAAGTTATTGTTAGTGTTAAGGATACGGGAAATGGCATATCTAAGGAAATATTACCTAAATTGTTTTCAAAGTTTACAACCGGTAGTTCTAGTAGCGGAACTGGATTAGGACTATATATTTGTAAAAATATTATACAAGCACATGAAGGTAAAATTTGGGCAGAAAATGAACCAGATGGCAAGGGAGCAATATTTAGATTCGCATTGCCAGTTCTAAGTTACATTAATCTAAATAATAATAACAATAGCTCAAACCTTGAACATTTCCAAAAATAATATTAAAATAATAACAATAACTTTTTACTTTTAACTGCGAAAATATTATTATCAGTGAGTATGGAGGAAACTATGGTATGTTTTTTATTAATTTTTTTTTATTATTGGTCATATCTTTAATTATACCTTTTTGTCTGCTTTTTCATTTGTATTCTCAAGGCAATAATACAGTTGTATTCTCTATATTGGATTTTATCATAAATAATGTACAGTTATTATTGTTATCAAATAATACAGATAGCTATGATTTGCTACAAATTATAAATGCAGCAGAAAATATTATTGAAAATAAGAAATATGATGTAAAGAAACAAATTATTTCAATAAATAAAAAATATTATCATAATGCTGATGACTATATAAGCATTGGTGCATGGTCTCCTTTAAACAATAGCCTTATTCTTCAACATTTGAAAGCAGAAGAGCAAAAGAATGCAATAAAGGCTCTTCTTAACCAAGGTTTTCATGAATATTATTTTGCTATGAATAACTTTACAGACCCAAAATACACAAAGATAACTGAAGACTTACTACAATCTGCAGAGCAAACCAATCTAAAAATAATAATTATTCTCCGTCCACCTTCAGAGGGGAATTCTGATACTAGTTATGATTGGAAAGGTTGGATAAAATATTTTAATTCTCTTGAGAAAAAATATTCTAAATCATTTGAGGGATTTACAATAGATGACTTTAATTGGAAAAGTACCAGAAATGATACAAAATTTGAATTAAATATTGATTTTATGAAATATTCTAAGCTCATTAAAGCACTTGAAGATAAAGATAAAGAAGTTAAATTTTATCCAACAATATATTTTGAAGGTAAGCGAACTGATAAAGTAGCTGATAAATATGATAATTTTACAGATGGATTTATTGTAGCCAGTGGATGCTATTACAATGTTTCTACCTTAAAAAAAGAATTTACTATATTTAGAGAAATATTTGAAAAACCTATTAGATATGTTGTCTATCCTATTATTACATATAACTATTCTAGGCAGGGATATAATCCTCCTACCGACCAACTTATACAAGCTACTTTATCTATAGCATCCAATTCTGCTAATGGACTAATCATTTTCCGTGATACTGACAATCCAGTAATACAAGAGTATTTGGCTAATCAAGATAACAAAGAATATCTAGGAAAAATATCAAAGATGAAGGAATTACAGATTAATGATGAAAAAATGACAACAGCTAATTTAAAAAAGTTATTGAATTTACCAGATGCTAAACAATATGTTAATTGTCAGAAATGGTCTAACAGATATAATAAAGCATATGATGAATGGAAAGATTTATCACAACAAGAAAAAGAAAATGACAAATGGAAAAAAGAGATATTACAAATAATAAAGAAAGATAAATAGAGAGAATATGGTAAAATTATATAATAAGTATTATAGTAATTCTATAAATTTTAATCTAACAAGCATATTTTTTACATAACTTGAAATTGGCAGCTTTTCTTCTAAATAACTATTATTACATGTAGAATAATACCTATAGCGGTTCTAAAAGATGAGTCTAATGTAGAGATACCGCTATCTTATATTTAGCTTTTAGTATTAACAACTTATTTTAAAATTATTTAACTCGTAAATAAAATTTTGGATTTCACAGTCCAGAGATTTGAACCTTGCTAATGCATGGGTTCACTAATCTTAAAAGTAGAGAAGATAGGATTTGATAACGTTTATTGATGCAGGTATATTTTTATTTTAATATTTGGACAAGTAAATTAAAGATAAAAAAGTTATTATCATAAAAAAAGGGCTGAGTATTGTTAAGGCCACAATGAGGGATTGTCAACACAAACCGCATTTATATTTCAATTATTTCATTTCTTCTTAATCATGTTGCCTATCTGCATTTATATTATATTCTTCAATATCATCATCATCATCATCATCGGCATCGGCATCTAAATCAATTATTATAGTAGATGACGAACCTGACATTTGTGAAACCTTCAAAGTAGCATTGGAGGAGAATGGATATAACGTAAACGCCTTTACCAATCCAAAAGTAGCG
>DATDKD010000089.1:0-2317 GCA_036520175.1 Nitrososphaeraceae archaeon | reverse complement strand
TTAAATAACAACGTACAAATTAGCTCGGTTCATACTTGAAATATTATACTTTTATGGCTGTATTTTATGAGAGACTGTTTTTAGTCATTTATTCAATTCTATATAAATGACTTATAAGAGCAATTCTTGCTTTTTATATTCAAGCTTTAAAAAATTACCGGACTTGGATGAAAACACCTTTAGATGATTTAGTAAACGCTAAAGGAATCTGTAAACAGCCAACATTTTTTTAGATAGTATACGAACCAGGTATAAACAGAGTCTATCAAAATTAAAATGTTAATCCTGATATCTAAACGAAAGCGCGGTGTAATTCAAAGTTACAGAAAGTATTATGGATCAGTTTTTTTATATAGTCACTATTAATATTTTCGTTCATTTAGCATTACTTTGTTGTTCTTCTCTCTGAAGTGTCAAGCCAACTATCAACAAACAGGTGGAATTGAATTTTTTATTTTCTTAATATCGTCAATTTCTCTTAGGTCAGACAATATAATAATTTGTTTTCTAAATTCTTCGATATCTTTTTGCGAAGATCTCAATACTGGATATGGACCTTTAGCCCCAATAATTCTGCCATCATTGTTCATTCCATTTTTATAAAGTGATATTAATGCTTGTCCTGCTTGATGTCCTTTTACCTCTTTTCCACATATAATTATATATTGCAATCCTATATGATCTAGCACGAACTTGATAATAGTGTCAATTCCCTCATTTTCTGAGAGCAATCTTCCGACAATTAGAATTCTATTCATTATATTTACTGAGTTCGAGATCTCCACTAATAGATCTATACTTGATAATGTGCAAATTGCTACGCTTTTTCCTTTTCCTCTATAGTATTCATGTTTAATAGGTAGAAGTGCCTTACATATCTTGCCTATCGCATTATCGAATACTCTTTTATCAAGCGTAACCAAAACTAATAACTACTGTACATAAACTATATTAAGATAATGGATTCTGATTGGTGAAACTTTATTTAATTTCATCTGTCAATAATAATTTAGCTTATTGGATTTCATATGCACGCTGTCTCTTATTATGGTTTGTAATTCTTTATTGAATATGTCTATAATTGTGAGAGGTACATACTATGCACATGGTGTCAGATGAATGTCAAAGAGACAAGGAAATGTAAATAGATCAATTCTAAAGTAGAATTACAGTTCTGAATTAATGCTCATAGCTATGACGTTATTCAGTACCTGAAAATCTAGTGAATTATTGATAGCTTATAATATAAAAACCATAAGAAGAGCAATTAGCGTATTGCCTGTTGGTAAATGATCTATTGCGATTTTATTAAAATTTCATCTCTAGAAATATTAATTCTATTATTTCTCCAAAAGGTCTGATTTATGATGAAAAACTACATATTGGATGTAATGACGTTACAATATGATCATATCTATGGTAATTAGAGTCGATATGTCATACCTATCTAGTAATATAAGGAAAATTATTCTTAATACTTTTGAAAATAAATCTATTTCGCAAAAGCAGAGCAACAGCAGCAACAACAATAATATAAATAATGATATTATCATCTTAGATAGTGAGACCGACGTTCAAAAAATAAAGGAGATTTTACAATATACTCTTACCAAAAACCGGCTCAATGACTATATAGTCTCAGAGAATACGAAAGAAGAAAATGAAATTGCAATTCTTAAGAATGGAGACATTGAACAATTAGGTATTTACACGTGCTCTCACTGTGGAATGTTATTTAAAAGCGATGTCCAACGAACCATACATCAACGAATACATTATCTCTTCTAAGAAAAGATTTGTATCAATATAGGTAATAGAGTTTTTTGTGTATCAAAAATTAAATACAGCCTAAGAGGTTACATCGTATCTCCTTACAAGTTTACTATTTCTTACTATTTCAGCCAATGATATCTTTTTCCTAATCTCTATATACAGAAACTAAAAGACGCTTTTTTGTTAGCATTTCCTACGTATAATGCTTTTTGAATATAACCAGAAAATATTGAACATCAAGAAGTTTTTTATCCAGATTAGTATAGTTTGGTTCTGATTTAGGTGTTTAGAAATTATAGTAATAGATATCTCGTTTCCATCACTGTGACAATAGCAAGAACAGAAATAGCACTATTGCTAAGAACTTCCTTTCTCAAAGATACCTCAACTTTTATAATTAATTTCTTATCTATCTTGTTCTTATTCTTAAATATCTCTCTTCGAGATTTTTACTTACAAGATAAAATAGTTATTGAAGATTCCAATGACAATTGACTTGAATTAAATAGGACGTACAACGATATAGTCGAATTCTTTTAAGCTT
>DATDKD010000088.1:0-20583 GCA_036520175.1 Nitrososphaeraceae archaeon | reverse complement strand
TAGTAATTTCTATGGAAGAACATTAATGGGCATTCTTATATGTGATAAATAACAATGGGCCTAAATAATGAGACAGGCTTGTAATGGGGCTAGTGGGGTTGACCTCCATATTGTATAAGGGCGGTCATCTACAAAGACCTCCTATATAATTATGAGAGGAGTTAAATCTATTCCCCTAATTTAACACATAGGTTATTCTAATATATTTTATCTAATTCTCAACTATAGAAAAGAAATTTAAATTTTTTAACATAAAGAATAATATAATTATTACAGAATAATTCTTATTTGATTATGTAACCCAGGGCATATATACATTTGAATTACTTTTAACAGTTGGAATTAATAACTATGAAATATATTATATTACTTTTTTTATCATTGTTTGCCATTTCATTACCAATTACTAGTTTTTCACAAATGGACTACTCTACACAACCTACAATTGCACAACAGATACTGTCAACAAATACTACCCAATCACAACCAAGTTATCTTATCGTAGCAACAGTTATTATTAATGATAGTGGAGGTACAAAAGTTGCAAAAGATTTTACAGTAAACATAATAGGAAAGATAGTAGGAAAGTCATTTATTCTTGCTTCATTTCAAGCTCTTTCATCACCTGAAGTCAAAATTGTTTCTATGCAGGAAGGTAATTATTCGCTATCTATAAGTAATCCCCAAGGTTATAAAGTCTCCCAACAAAATGAATGCCAAGGTGACATTAAACCTGGAGAGGTTAAAACTTGTTTAATTACTCTAAACGATGAGGCAACAGCAACAGCACCATTTCCACCAGAAACTGGTGAGGGAGGACAGCAGCCCCCATTACCACCTCAATGTCCAACTGGTCAGCACTTAGACCAAACAACCCAACAATGTGTTACAAATACACCACCACCACCTCCACCACCAACACCAAATCAATGTCCAACTGGTCAGCACTTAGACCAAACAACCCAACAATGTGTTACAAATACACCACCACCACCTCCTCCTCCTACCCAAACTGACACTCCCTTCCACTTTACAGCAGCTGGTGACTTTAGGGATAATACTAACACCGATGAAAACATGGCTGCAAACAATCCAGAGGTTGTTCTGATAGTTGGTGACTTTTCATATAATGGGAATGCTGCACAGTGGTGGTCTAAAAATATGAATGCTCTTAACAAACTCAATGTTATTGCAGCTTTGGGTAACCATGATGAACCAAATGATGATTTCCTTAAGTTATTTCCTCTTAATGAAGGTAAATGGGAATTTATTAAGAAGGTAAGTAATGTTGCATTTGTTGCTTTTGATACCGAAAATAATGATCCATCGACCATTGATCCATTATTAGCAAAGGCACAGGCAGATCCAACTGTAGAACACATCATTCCTTTTGGTCATAAGACAGTATTCACTCCAACTCCAGGAAACCCCTTGAAGCCAGATGCTGATAGAGGATATTTCGATGTGTTTAAAAAATATGATAAAATCAGAATGATATTGGGAGGACATAACCACTTTTACGCTAGAATGAATGCAGTTTCAGGAACAGATTTCATTTATGTGACTGTTGGAAATGGAGGAGCTAATCCACACCAAGATTCAGGTGAAACTGGTTCTCCACCAAAACAATATGTCCGAAGTAATGGAGCTTTACATTGTGATGTTAATAACGAAAAAATAAGCTGTAAGATGATATCAAATGAAGGAAAGGTATGGGATGAATTTACCATAACCCCTGGTAATCCTCCGGCATCACAACAAGACCCAGCTCAAGCCCCAGAAATAATTACACAACAAATACCATCAATGATCATACAACAAATACCATCAATAGACAAGCAATCACAACTAGGTTATCCTCTTAGCAACAATTATTTTTAATGATAGTGGAGGTACCAAAGTTGCATATGATTTTACAATAGATATAGAAGGAAATACATTTGCACCGAAAATAAGTAATGAATCGTTAATCTTCAATTGTGCCTCCTTTAAAGCATGAAATGCTGTTAATCCTGATACTTGTAAGCTTACAGATGTATTTCAATCAATATTATATGGAATTTTAAATACATTTCTTCAGGAATGCAAACATATTCTGAAAAACCTCCGTTATTAACAACACTTGTTATTCCTCTAGTTCTGCAAAGCATTTCATTACCGCTAATACACATGTCACAAGTATTATCAAAAATTCTATTATAGATGGTAACTCTGTCTCCTTTCTTTATTGTTCTAACATGAGATCCTATCTTTTCAACTACTCCAGCAAATTCTGCCCCAGGAACATGGGGAAGAGGATTGACTGGTAGTTGTGATATTGGTGGAGCCTTTTGGTTTAGTTGTCGTCTTTTTTCTTTTGTTGTTGTTGTTGGATTGTTCTATAACCAGAAATCACATATTAATCAATAGGATTTACTCCTGCTGCTATAACTTTAATTAAAACATCATAATCTAAAACTTATGGATTTTGCACATTATCTTTGATTTCGAGATTATCAAATTCTTGCTTCTCAAAAATAACTGCTCTCACAATTTGTAGTATTAATTATACAATTTAAATATAATAAAAAAATTTCTATTGTCGTTCTCTTTTATAATCAAAAAATAAGTGTATAAATAATACATAAGATTTCTAAATTTTGGATCTTATTTTAAATTTTTTATTTGAGTGTGAAGATTCATTTGTTAGGACAAAGAAGAAGAATATGAAAGAATGTTGCTATTTGCTATATTTTGAATTACAACAATAAGAATAGCAAGGGAGATAATTATTCCAGGGATTATTATTCTAAATTTTCTATAATTTAGTAACAAAAAAAACTAAATGGTCAAGATTTAAAAAAATTAGATAAAATTGATGTGATTATTTTTTTATTTATTTAAATATATGAATTAGTGGATTATTTTTTTTATTATTATTGTATTTTTTTATATCTACAATAACATCTTCTAATTCTGATAGATTCTTTGAGAATTTTGCTGCAATCTCTTGGTAATGTGGATCTTCATTCTGAAATGTAATAATTTGTAAATAATAACGATGGAGTTCCTCTTTTATTTTATCTAATGTTTTTATTGGGAACATCTATTAATTAAATTTCATATAATATTATATTAGATTCTATTCTTTTAACTTTATATTTTTTATTTGTATTTTTTATCTTAAATTGTTACTTCTTTTGAAGTATTATAAGACTTGAATATTATTAGAAATAATCTATCAAAATTATTCAAAGAATATCTTATTATTCATCATTTAATTTTGTAATAATAATTAGTTAAATTATCTAGAAAGGTCATATTTAAAATTAAAACAAATAAAAAAATGATATATTAATAAACAATCCTATTTCTTAATTCACCTTCCACCTTCCTTATTAATTTTTTAGAGTGAATCCAATTATAGAACTAATATCGCAATGTGGCCAGTAGGATATGAAACAAATTTGACATAAATTTTGGCCTTCCAAATAATAATTAAATGCTCTTAATATTTTATATCTTCTTTTAGTTACTTGTTTTTTCTATAGATAGTGTAATATCAAATGTAATAGTTTCATTTATTGTGATAATAGAAAAACAAGCTTTATCAATACATATTACTATCCAATTTTTGTATTCAATTCTAGTTAGACTTAACTTCTATTCTTAAATTAAAAATAGGTTACGAGCATTTTAAAAAACTCAATCCCAAAAAATATAGATACCTGACAAATACTATGATTGTTACAATGAGAGTTTCATCAGAAATCACAAAAGCAATTAATGATCAAATTTCTTATGAGGCATCATCTTCCCATACATATGTTGCTATTGGGTCATGGTGTGAAAGAACTGGATATGATGGAAGTGCAGCATTCTTTTTTGAACAAGCTAAAGAGGAAAATACACACATGCTAAAGTTCATTCATTATCTTAATAATGCTGGAGCAGAAGCGATAATTCCAGCAATAGAAAAGCCTCAAGATAAATTCGATTCACTGGAATCTACTTTCCAAGCTGGTCTAAAGAGTGAACAAACTGTTTCAAAACTCATTAACAATTTAGTAGACATGGCTGAAAAAGAAAAAGACCGTGCTACATACTCGTTCTTACAATGGTTTGTAGGGGAACAAACAGAAGAAGAGACCTTATTTCAAACCATACTTCAAAAGTTCGAGATACTGGGAAGAGACAAGCTTGCAGTATATCAAATTGATCAATCCTTAGCCTCGATTAGATCTCAGGTTATGAGTAAAACAGCAGATCAACAACAACAATCTCAAGCTAACTAGTTGAGGCTGGATTATATTTATTCAATTCTCATAACGAATAAATCTAGTCTATTGGTGGATTACGTTTTAGTAAAATACTATACAGACCAACAAACTAGTAGTACAAAATAGATCAACAACTGTTCTAACTAGTATTTTTGTATTTGATTGTTTTAATTCTTTGGATACATAATAATAAACCATAGATTTAACAGATCATATTTATTCTCTTAGTATTTCCTTGAGATATTTTATAGTATGTATATGGTTTAGACTAGATTCTAATTTTGAATCTTACCAGTATAATTATTTACTTAATAAAACAGAAATATATCCAAATTTAATACGAATGATGATAAATGAATTTATATCTCTTTAGACAGCAATTACTGAAAGGATTGATGTTCTTTAAATATATTAGCAAATTATAATAGTTAAATCTGAATCTTAATTTCTAGGAATAGCTGCTTTTTTGTATCTTTCTCAGTGGGGTGTGAAACAAAATTCACCTAACTTTTGGTCCCTTTCTATAGACAATGTATAGATTTTGAGAAATTGATAAAATATTCAAAACATGTATTAAGTTACTTTAGATAAGACTTTCAAAAATCTATAGTTTGTTTCAGTATATCTATCACAGACCCTCTCCAATAGACTTCATGCTACAGGAAAATGCATAGAACATAACCAAAAAAGATATTCTTGTTCTATAGTACTATTCGTCATTTACCGATTTTAGAAATAAAATAGTTACATATTTCAGAACAAAAAAATTCAATTGAATATGAGAAATTTCTTGTTAGAGATATGTAACCATATTTATCTGAAATGCTATATATAAAAATCTAAAGTAGAACATATTGAAGGGATAACAAAACATGAATAAAAAAAATTGTTTGAGCTATATATATAATGCTGTATGGATCACATCTCTGAGCATAATAGATTATCTAAAGATTGGAGTAGGATAAAATGGAAAGAATATGCCAATTGACTTGTAAAGATATTTTTCCTAATTATGAGTATATGGATAACAAAAAGGATCAATCTAAAAGTAAATAAATCAACTAATAGTAATACAATGTTAAGGAAATGACCTCTGAACATAAGCCGCTACATCATCAAGATATTATAAGAATAACAGATGATGAGCAGAATGTCATTGAAGGTAATCTAACTGTACCTAAAACTATTGATATAAATGTTAAAGGAATTGTCATATTTGCTCATGGAAGTGGAAGCAGTCGCCATAGCCCACGAAATAAATATGTTGCTAAAGTATTAAATGATGCTGGTATTGCTACTTTGCTAATTGACCTTCTAACCTCTAAAGAGGAAGAAGTAGATGAGATTACTCGAGAGCATAGATTCAACATTAAATTACTTGCTAAACGGCTTCTTGCTGCAACTGATTGGATATCACAAAGTGATGAATTTAGAAATGTAAAGGTTGGATATTTTGGTGCTAGTACAGGAGCTGCAGCTGCTTTAGTTGCAGCAGCTGAAAGGGCTAGTTTAGTCTATGCTATTGTATCACGTGGTGGTAGACCTGATTTGGCCGATACAGACATTCTGAATCGCATTGAATCTCCAACACTTTTGATAGTAGGAGAAAATGATAAGCAAGTAATAGAGCTAAATGAAATGGCATTGAAGCAACTTACCAAGATAGAAAAAAAGAAAAAGATTGTAATTATTCCTAAAGCTACGCATCTATTTGAAGAGCAAGACACATTAGAAGAGGTTGCAAAAGTTGCTAGTGGATGGTTTCAGTGCTTCTTTTTAGAGGACAAAAAATAAGGATGAAACGGTTCTGCCTTTATAAGTTATCGTAATAGTGTACTCATAAATATTACCAACAATTTTGATTAATAGATCCTCTTTCATATCCATTCCTCTTGCTTCTCCTTTGAATGATTCTATATCTCCTATTGCTGAATACAATTTTTGAATTTCACTTTATGAAGTTTGATAAAGAGTATACATCGTGCGTGAATAATACCCATTTATTTCTAAGGAATGAATAAAATCTCAAAACAATATAGAGTATGATGTTGCCTAATTATAAGAAGAATCATTTTTGTATTTATTTTTAATTATTATATCATATGATCAATCTATCTATCTCTCAGACGGTGGTGCTAATTTTTTAATTTTTCCTCTTACTTTTCCCTTTGGCTTATCCACTGTAGATATATCTACATAGGCTTCTCCCTTTTCCATTTTCCTGATCAGTTCTTGTGTGCTCTTACCCTCCAGCGGTCCTTTCAGGTCTTTTGATTTTATTTTTCCCTCAGATATGTTATCCATAATAACTTCTCCTGAAGGAGTTTCAGATTTATATAAGTCTGCAACTACGTCTCCTTTTTCACTTGGTTTTCCCGTATAAATATGAACTTCCTTTATTTTACTCATATCTGTAGTTTTAACAGAGAATTTTAGATCATTCTTCTCCTTATTATTATCATCATCTTTTTTGTTAGAGTGAAATGTTGCTAAAGCAGTATCCAATGTATCTACTTCTGGCACTTCCTCTCTTCCAGTGAGTATTGCAGCAAAATCTACATTTTCTTTCTCTTCCTTATCGTCATAATTTTTTTTATTGGTAGGAGAATTCAATGTAATTAACAATTAGATAACATTTCTTATAAAGTTTCAGCTCTTTTATTTTATAAGCAGTTGCAGTTGGTAGATGTACGAGTTAAATCTTTGGAAGATTGTTCTGTAAGATTAATTTAACTATTGGGAAATTATTCATCCATAATATTGTTTGATTAATTCAAATAGTAATTAATTTTCAACCAAAAAAAATTTGTTTATATTAATCAGATAACATAGCAATAAGACAAGAATAGTATTAAAAACAAATTCAATCTAATAATTTTGTCCTAATTTGGAGGTTTATTAATATTATATCAGATAAAGGGTTAAACACTAAATGAAATTTATCTATTTATCTACCTAAGATAATTTTAACATGACCACTACATATAAATAATCTAAAATTATGTCCTTAAGTTAGATAATATTTAATATTTTGTGAGATATATTTTTATAGTAACAAAAATTTTTCACGGCGTAAAAAGTGCAGAAAATTAAATTATTTTCAATATCATATTGACAAATTAAACATTTCCTTTTTAAGCTCTTGAATTTTATTTTTTTTATTTTCTCATTTAATTCAATTTAATTAGAAGTAAAATTTCTCAATATCCATTTCAGATTTTTTAATTTAATCATAAATCAATATTAATTAGTATTTGTTAAAAATATGGAGAATATTTTATTTCTATAGTTATAAAATTCAAGGATTAAATCATTCAACTATCTCATTATTGATATTCTATTATTTAATTTTGGGTAAGTGAGATTCTGTCCAGTTTTTTCCTCTAAGAGCAAGAATCTCAAAATTCTCTCTAAAATGAGGACTATTCCATTGTTTTCTTATTCCATATATTATAGGTTTAGCTTTTTCCCATTCTTTCTGCAAATTGCCATATCTATCAAAATATAAATTTTCATCAAGAAATCCATATTCAATAAGAAGTCCTGCTAATTCAAATTTTGATGTAAATCTTTCAAATAATTGAAACTCTTTACTTCCTTGAGGAAATTTACTTTCAAACTCATCAATTGATTCAGGAATTTCATCTTTGTGCAATTTACTCCAGAACCATTCTGATGCTTGAAAATCATAATTGGTATTATGTAATTCAGCTATTTTAAGAAGCAGATTGACATCTTCAAAACTAGTAGTTTTTTTTCCTGGTCCTTTTTTATTTTTTTTTCTTGAAATACTTCTTGTTGATGTTTTGCTGCCAATTCTTAAATTAGACATACCTATTAAATTCTTATTATAATAATTAAGTTTAGCTAAATTAGATAATACATTGTTTATTTATATAAACAACAAAGTTGATTAGGTAACGCTGATTATGCTAAAAATTAGATCTGCCCATAGTTAAATTAACAAAGAAGATAAAAATGCAATATAATATAGAAATAGTTTGTTAAGATCATAAATTGAAAGAAATAATAGGAGTTTTAAAGATCGGCATAATCAGCAATAAATTTTTTAGCTAAATGAGTTGGATTTGAATACTTCGATAAAATGGACCCGTTAGAGTTTAGATAAATTAGTATTACCTATTTTCTTTTTATTTTTTATCTTTTTCTTAATTTCCTCAATAGATTTATAATGAAGAATTAGACGTATCTAATAGAGAAAAAAATAAAAGATGATGATCTAATCATTGAGTAGCCTATTTGATCCACATATTCATATGTATTCTCGTACCACAGACGATTATGATGCAATGTCCAAGGCAGGTATAGAAGTTATAGTAGAACCTTCATTTTGGCTCGGAAGTCCAAGGACGTCTGTTGGTACATTTGAAGATTATTGGGAACATATTATCTCATTTGAAACTACAAGAGCAAAACAATTTGGAATTGAACATTTTGTATGTATTTCTGTAAATCCTAAGGAAGCCAATAAAAGACCATTAGCAATTGATGCTATGGAGTCTATGAAGAAATACTTGGATAGAGAAAGAGTTGTAGCTATCGGTGAAATAGGATATGATCTGATTAATGATTTAGAAGAAGAGGTATTTGTTAAACAAATGGATATGGCAACAGAAATGAATATGCTAATGACAATCCATCTACCTCATAATAATAAACTTGAAGGAATAAAAAGGATAGAGAATATATTACTTAACAACAGCAACAATAATAAATATAATAGAAATAAAATACTTGTTGATCATAATGTAGAAGAGACAATTGAAAAAACATTGGAATTAGGAATGTGGGCTGGTCTATCTGTTTATCCGATTACTAAATTATCTCCTAAGAGAGCAATGAACATTGTAGAAAAGTATGGAACAGATCGAATCATGGTACATAGTGCAGCTGATTGGGGAATATCTGATCCTCTAAGTGTTCCTCTAGTAGCCAGAGAAATGAAAAAAGCGAAATTTAGTACTAATGAGATAGAAAAAGTTACTTTCTACAATGCCTATGATTTCTTCAAGCAGTCACCACGATTTACTTGGAGACCTTAATTCAATTCAATTCGTATATTATAATTTTCAAATTGTACTTGTAGATTCAATTCTGTGATTATGACTATGATGTTGTTTTTGTTACCTTCCATATTATTCCAGTATTTGGATAATACCAAGGGGATGGTTCTGATAACTCTATACTATTGTCATTGGGTAAAGTTGTTCGTATCTCAACTTTCCCAATGCTTGTAATATATAAAGCATTTTCATTTTTATTAAATGCTATCCCAACGGGCCTAAAACTAATATCAGGTTTATCAAGTGAAACAAAGTCACTATAAAATTTATTTTGTAGATCAAAAATGATAACTTTTTGTCCTATAATTTCTTGTTTTTGATTCTTTGTACTCCAAGGTGAATGAGATATTGGCACCATTATTCCAAATTCAGCTATAAATGCCATATCTTTTAATCCAAAATCATTTGTATTATTATATGAAGAAGAAAAATCAATTTGTGCTAAAGCAGATCCTACTTTTAATTCAATTAGAGGTTTCTCGACTGGTGGATGATTTTGCATGACAAATTGTAATGGTGGAAGATTCTTTACTTGAAATTTAGGATCAGTCACTGCTTCTGCATTTCCCAAAAAGTCAGGCCAGCCATAGAACTTACCCAGTTGAGATGAATTTGATAATGAAATATCTATGCTGTAAATTTTTTCTGTATCATTAGCTATTGGTCTACTTCCTCTTTCATCTGCACCATTTACAGTTACTAAAAGTTTTGTAGGATCATTTGGAAGGAACGCTATCCCATATGCACTTCTAAAGCCCCAACCCACCAACGTTATATCAGTCCCATCCAGATTAGCACTTAGAATACATCCATTACATTTGATATTACCTGGAATAACTTGTCCTTTATATGTAGATATTCCAAAAGGAACAAATGCACCAGTAGCTGTAGTATCATTGGATTCAGCTGTTAAAGGATTTGCAGTCACAAAATTCTCTCCTGTAAGTGTTATATTTTTAGCGGGAGTGTCATGAAATTGGGGTGCTGTCTTTAACCACCCTAACTTAAAGTTATCTTCTCCAACGACTCCACTGTTAGTTGCTTCACCTTGTCCAAAATATATTCTGTTATCTTTTCCTATTGCTATCTGATTATTATGGTGATCTCCTGTGCTTGGTAGTCCTATAATTATATCTTTTACAAGACCACTATCTGGTTCGACAGTAGATATTATCCCTCTATGTGAAACATATAATTTGCCATCATAAAATTCGATATCTGTAATAGGACCATTGAGTTTTCTATCAACTAGAATTGATATGTTTCCACTTTGACTATCTACTTTTAGTATTCTTGGTATCGGTTGCAGTCCACCATATACAAAACCTGCTTCTGCTATATACATATTATTTTCATTATCAAATGTGACACTAGTGGGAAGAGTAAGATTCCAAATTATGGGCTCTATTGTATAGCCTGGATAAAGCTTAAAATTTTTGATAGATGGGTATGGAGATTTATTAAATGAATTAGCAGAATTGATATTGATTAATTCTGAATTTGATGATAATGATGATAATGATGAAGAGTATGATTGTATTGCTAATGCATATACTTTATCAAATTGATAATAAACAGTGATTGAATATAGTAATATAACTACAATAAAAATAATAATTGCTATGTTATTATCTGTAGAGAACTTCAACATTATTCTTAGTATTTTTAAATTAAGTTTATTTCAACAAAAAATAATAAATGGATGATAATTTATAGCATTTCTAAATTTATTTATTTGTTCAAATTGAATAGAATTAATATTTTTCTTTTCAGTTGATTATCACTATTTTTTCTCTATTATTTCTGTATTGTTATCGGTGTTACCTTCCATACTATTCCACTATTAGGAATAGTATCACCTGGACCTGGCTCACGTAAGTTACCCCAATCAACTATATACATAGCAGTTCCATCTTTGTTAAATTCTATATCAGTAGGTCTGAATAATGTAGTAGGATTCTTCAAAGAGATAAAGTCTGATACTGTTTTATTGTTAATATTAACATGAACTACATTTTGACCTACAGTTGTCCCTGGAGGTGGAGCATGAGATCCTATCTGAGCTACAAAGGCCTCTCCATCAAAACCAAATGATTTATTTGCAAATGCCATTTGTATAACAGCTGTGTGAACAGGTTCAAGTAATACGAGAGGTTTCTCGACTGGTGGATGATTTTGCATGACAAATTGTAATGGTGGAAGATTCTTTACTTGAAATTTAGGATCAGTCACTGGTTCTGCATTTCCCAAAAAGTCAGGCCATCCATAGAATGCAGTTTCATTCAACTTTATCTCGAATAATTGGTCATTATTATTAGCTATTGGTCTACTTCCTCTTTCATCTGCACCATGATTAGCTGCAAATAATCTTCCATCTTCATTAAATGCTAATCCTGAAGGGTTTCTTAAACCCCAACCTACCAATTTTAAATCAGTCCCATCTAAATTAGCACTTAGAATACACGAAGTACACTTCAATTGACCTTTAACAACTTGGCCTGGTGTTGTTGAGGTATTGAATGGAACAAATGCTCCTGTTGTCGCATTATCATTCTTTTCTGCAGTAAGTAAATTTGATGTTTCAAAGTTTTGTCCAGCTAATGTTACATCCTTTGCTGGTACATCAGGTACACCAGGAATACTACTATACCAACGGAAATTATCTCCACCTACTACACCACTATTAGTTGCACTTCCTGTTCCAAAAAAGAATCTTTTGCCATCATGACTAAAAGCTATTTGATTATTACCATGATCCCCATTTTGGTGAAGTCCAATAATCAAATCATCGACTTGACCATTTGTAGTGTTTATAGTTGAAATTTTGCCTCTATGAGACACATAGATCAAACCATCATGGAAGGCAATATCTACGATTGGAGAATTCAACTTGTTTTCAACAAATACAGAGAGATTTCCATTTGGTTCCATTTTTAGAATGCGAGGTATTATAGGAAGATTTGTAAATGGATATCCTGCCTCTCCTATGTACATATTACCATTATCATCAAATGTAATACTATCAGGGGCAGTAAGATTCCAAACAACTGGTTCAATAGTATAACCTGTAGTAAGATTAAAAATCTCTATATTTGGAGCATTATTTCCGGATGTATTACCAATTAATTCAGCAGATTGCGCATATGCATTATTATATTCTGACAATTGTGAAAATAAAGATTCAAAAATAAATAATGTCAAAGCAAATAGTATTATTATGGTAGTTATTATTTGTTGATTAGATAGAATACTTTTTTCTATCATTGTGTTACTATATATAATTAGGATATTATATAACAGTTATTTTTGTATCAATTTTTAAAAAAATATAATTTGATAAATTCAGATAAGTACTCGTACAAGAATAGACCTTCCTCACTATTTCTTCTACCATACGCTTCCGCGGTTCATAAAATGGTTAATTTGGTCATTATGTTGTGGTTCCTATTAGCCAAAAAATTTAAATCTTTCACAGGGCACATAATATAGTTACATTGAAAAGAATTTCAGCAGCAATATCAATAACGATATCTGTACTGTCACTAACAGTTGGTTTTTTGTACATAGGTAACAATGACATTAATAGATACGCTATTGCTCAACAAATAATAAATGAATCTTTTGTTAACGATACAGAAACTGTAGGTGAGCTTGACAAAATTTTAGGTAACAATACCGCTATTATATTAAGTGATGAATACATTTCTAATCCAAACAATACATTGCTAGACAGTATAAATACTAACATTCAAGAAGATTGTATGAAAGTACCAAATACAAACCATTTGTATTGCCCTTAACTATAACATAATTTTTTTATTTTTTATTTTTTAAAATTACAAAATATTATTTTAGTTCAATATTTGAAAAGGAATTTTTTTAATACTATTATTTGGTAATATGAGAATCCTTATAATTTTAAAATATACCTTTTATTTTTCAATAGGATTGCCCATAGTATTACCCCATTCTAGCCATGAACCATCGTAACTCTTTACGTTAGGGTAACCAAGAAGATATTTCAGAACAAACCAAGT
This sequence comes from Nitrososphaeraceae archaeon, assembly GCA_036520175.1. Lineage (GTDB taxonomy): Archaea > Thermoproteota > Nitrososphaeria > Nitrososphaerales > Nitrososphaeraceae > TH1177. The sequence goes on along the minus strand of DATDKD010000088.1, from coordinate 7,203 downwards.
ATACGCAGCTCTTTCACCAATCCCGCAATATGTTATTACTTCTTTATCGGGTGTAACATTTAATGATTCATAAAGTTTCTTCAATTCTTCTGCTGACTTGAGAGTACCATTTTCATTAACCATCTTATTCCAAGGCACATTTACTGCACCTGGAATGTGTCCTCCCATTTGACCATATTCGGTAGAATATTCTGTTGGAGCAAGTGTTTTCCCTTTATATTCATCATTAGTTCTAACATCAACTAGTATCTTATCTTGAGTACCTATTACATCTTTTACATAATTCATAAAAACCCTTATACTTTTATCTGGATCAGAGGCTTTGAAGTTCCCTCTTGGATAAGATGGAGTATCTAAGCTGATTGGACGATCTTCCTCTAACCATTTCTTTCTAGAGCCATTCATCAATCTGACATCTTGAACTCCATAGTATTTGAAAATCCAAAGAGCAAATGTTGCAAACCAATTTTTAAAATCACCATAAACTATTATTGTAGTATCATTGTTTACACCTATTCGTTGTAAAGATTCCTCCAGATCATCTTTTGAAATTACATCTCTCTTTCTTGAATCAATTATATCTTGCTTCCAGTCAAACGAAACAGCTCCAGGAATATGGCCGAGAGAATAGCTTGTAGCAGGAATATAGTCAACCTCAACAATTCGTATTTTTGGATCATCTAAATGATCATTTATCCATTGCGTACTAACTAAGACATTAGGATAAGCATACTCCATTATAATGCACTAATTTCCGTATATCTCCTACAATATTCAACTCTTTAATTGTTTCTAGAAAATCTATTACTATTATAGTATCATAATAGAATATTATTTGTAATTTCTTGTTTCATTATGTGTGTCTATAACATTGTTTCTTCTTTATGATATGTTGGTTTTTAAAAATAAGTTGACTTTTTATGTAAGTATCGATTTCTTATAAATCATAGAAACTTGAAGTTTTCTGTCTTGAATTCTGATAATTCTTTTTTTAAGAAAAAGGAATTGGATTTTGTAGATTTATTGTCATCATCATCAGCAGCATCATCTACAAATACAAATGAAAATCAATCTTTTGTAAAAAATCACCTATTTTATTATGAAGATAAATATACATCAGATAAAGACAAATCCATTTTGAATATAAATAATAATTTTTCCCAAATAACTAATATTCAAACATACATTGCAGAGACTGAAAAAAGAGTTTTGGATGCTTTTGAAAAAGGCTCAAGACTTTCTCCAAGAATAGAAAGGTCTGATCAGTTTCTGCAACAACATGCAGGTTCTAAACTGAAACTTGTTGTACTGTATGTAGATTTGGTTGATTCTACATTGATGACAAGAGATTTTTCAGTTGACAAGTTAGCTACAATAATACAGATGTTTACACAGGAAATGTCCGTTGCGGCTACAAGTTTTAATGGACAGGTACTGAAATATGTTGGGGATGCTGTAATAGCATATTTTCCTATTGAAGTGAACGATTCTATCTCCTGTAATTCTGCAATAAATTGTGCATTTCATATGATTACCATTATTGAGCAGGGAATCAATCCTGTCCTGAGAAGAAATAATTGTGATCATATACAAGTAAAAATAGGAATTGATGCAAGTGAACATTCAATTATTCAATATGTATTAGGTGAAAAATCATATATCGATATATTGGGATATGGCATAAGCATGTCAGCAAAATTGATTAAATTAGCACAGCCTAATCAAATTATTACTAGTCATGGGATATATATGAATATGCATCCATCACTTAGAAAAAGATTCGTTGAATTAGAGATAGCTCCTAGAATATGGAAATATACTGATAAAAAAATTCAGCCTGGAATTTGGAAATCTTTAGACAAAACATAAAGAGAACTGTGTTTTTAGAATTCTATTAATCTAGTTTTATCGCCATCTTTGATAATCTGAATTATCAGTTGTTTAAAAAGATAAATTCATAAATACTACTTTTTTAAAAAAAGTTTTAGTTGAATATAATCAAGTATTAAACGGTTTATTAATTTTGGTGTCCAAATTTATCTAATTTAGTAAATTATGAAAATTATTAAAATAAAGAAAATAAAAATAAGTTAAACAATTTCTTATTATTATTCTACTTTGATTTCTTTTCCTTTAGGCTTTGTCTGTTTCTTTTTATTAAATACTACTTCCAGAATTCCGTTATTATACGTAGATTTGACAGTTTCAATATCTGCTTCTGGTGGTAAATCTATTACTTTATGGTATTTTCTCACTGGATCATTACTTATAATTTCTACTGAATTTTCATAAGCATTTATCTTTATATTTTCTTTTTTGATACCTGGCATTTCTGCTACGATTTTTACTTCTTTATCTGTAGATGATATATCAACTAAAGGTTCTCTTTCTGAAGAAATTGATGGTTGTTGTTGGAAGAATCCTCCACTGCCAGCAAAAGGAGATTTTACGTTACCAAATTCTCTTATATTTGGTTTTCCATCAGGACCTATTGTCATGGAGTAGCCATATACTATTGGACCTACTTCTCTAACTTTTCCACCTTCGGGTGTTTCGTATTCTTTAACTAAATCTTTTGGTACTTTGTTTTCAATATTTTTAAATGTTTCAGAAAATGTTCTCTCCATTTCGTTTCTCATTTCATCAAATTCTCTAAACAGATCGTTAAAGTTCCAGCTGCCAAAAGGACTTCGTCGACTAAAAAATCTTTTATACCAATCATTTGGGATTATATCTCTATTACTCATTGTAATATTCACCTATATATTGTAATATCTATTACAATATATAAACTTTATTACATAAATAAATTATAAACTGTATAACAACCTCTAATAAAATAATATGAATTACCAAATCAATTACAAATAAAACCATAAAAAAGAAATTCTAATTAATTTTCCATCTCTATCAATAACTAAGGATTAGAGTTATTATTTAATAAAATTTGATTCTTAGAATAATCTACATCAATTGCTATTATTATTGGGACTGATGTTGATTCTTTTGCTTTTTCTAAGATTTTAGGAAATTCTTCAGTAGATTTAACATAATATCCGATGGCTCCAAAACTTTGAGCTAGTTTAACAAAGTCAGGATTATTGAATCGAGTAAATGCACTCCTTCCAAATTCATGAATTTGTTTTAGAGAGATCATACCATAATCTGAGTCACACCAGATAATGATTATTATTGGTAATTGTAAACGAACAGCAGTCTCTAATTCTTGAACATTCATCAAAAAGCCACCATCTCCACACATAACAACAACTTTTTGATTTGGCCTTACAAGTTGTGCTGCAATAGCACCTGGAAGTGCAAAACCCATAGAACAGAAACCATTAGTGATTAGACAAGTATTTGGAATATAAGTATTGTAAATTTTTGCTATCCATAATTTATGAGCTCCAACATCTGATATAACAATATCATTGTCTTCTAAAGCATTTCTTACATCAATGACTAATTTCATAGGATTTATTGGATAAGAAAAATCATCCTTGAATTTTTCTATTCTTTCTTGAAATTGTTTCTTAATTTCTATAAATATATCGGGTATTTCAAAATATGGTATATCTATAGAATTTAGTTTTTCTACTTCTTTTTCTTTAGTCAATTCATGTAAAATTGCATCTATTGTATAACCAATATCTGCAGCAATCTCAATATCTGGAGGATAGTATGTTTCCACTTCAGCGGGGGTAAAATCTATATGAATGATTTTCTTGTCTAAATTTCGATTCCAATTTTTTGGGCTATATTCTACTAGGTCATATCCTATCGCAATAACCAAATCCGCTTCTCTCAATGCAATGAGGAGATTATCTGTATCTTGGATCCCAATTGTTTGTAAATGTCTTTCAGATTTATCTGATATTACACCTTTTGCCATGAATGTATTCATTGAAAATATGCCTGTTTTTTCTATGAACTTTCTTATGTTTGAGCTAGCACTTCCTCGTATACAGCCGTTTCCTACCAAAATTATCGGAATTTTGGCATTCAATATCATTTTAACTGCTTTTTTTATCAAATCCTTGTGTGGTCTTGACCTTAATGTTCGTTTAGGCTTTTTTATTGGTTTGATATCTGATTTATCTTTGGCTATATCCTCTGGAAGTTCTAAATGTACTGCACCAGTTTTTTCCTCAATTGAAATTTTAAATGCTCTTCTAACTAATTCTGGAATAATATCCGCATTGTGGATTGACCATCTCCATTTTGTTATAGGATTAAACATAGATATAACGTCCATATTTTGATGAGATTCTTTATGGCGTAGGTTAGAATCTGTTTGTCCTGTAATAGCCAATATAGGAGATCTGTCCATATTTGCATTTGCCACACCTGTTATCAAGTTTGTTGCTCCAGGACCCAATGTAGATAGACACACTCCAACGTTTTGTGTTAGTCTACCGTAGACATCAGCCATAAAAGCAGCTCCTTGTTCATGTCTTACTAAGATAAACTTAATTTTTGAATTTAATAGCGAAAACATTAAATCATTATTTTCTTCGCCAGGTAAACCAAATATATATTCCACTCCTTCAGATTCTAAGCATCTTAGGAATAGATCAGACGCCTTCATCATTATTTGACTCTAATATTGGATATCATAGTATTTTATTATTGATTATCTCAATAAAAGTTTAGACTCATCTAGAATTATCTTTTAGTATATATCAATTCTAATTGAAAAAACCTAGGATTCTAAAAAATTATTAGTAAAAAATTAACATTAGAATTGATTTAAAAATCAATTTTACATATTAAACGATAAATAGCATGATCTGTCAATTTAATGAAATAGATCTAGCTGTCAATATGAATGTATTATCTCAAATCTAGGCAACTAGGTTATTTGTGAAAGAAATAAAGAATATCCTGCATTACTTCAAATATTTTTTCAGAAAAGATACTGTCTTTTCCCATGCATCTTGAGTTGCTTGTGGTGCATAATTATCGCCAGATGGGTTTGCAAATGCATGACCTACTCCTTTGTAGATGTAAATTTCATTTGTTATTCCATTTTTATTTAATGCCTCTTCGAATTGTTTTACAGATTCTACTGAAATGGATTTATCTTGGTCTCCAAAGATTCCTAAAACCGGCCACTTTATCTTTGAAATTGATTCTTGATCAGATACCAAATTACCGTAATAAATTATCGTTGCCGCTAACGGATATTCTGGTTCTGTGTTTAATGCTAATTGAAGAGATTGTCCACCACCAAAACACCAACCAAGAGAAGCGATTTTAGAGGAATTAACATTTTCTAAAGATGCTAAATATCTTACAGCATGTTGAAGATTATTTATTGATTCGGAAGGATTTTCTCTTACTTTACTAACTAGATTCTGAGCTGATTCTGTAGTATTAGCCACCTGACCATTGTACAAATCTACTGCTAAAACAACATATCCTTCTTTTGCTAGAGTTTCAGCCATATTTTTTATATTTTCGTTAAGCCCCCACCATTCATGGATCATTACCACTGCTGGAAAAGTATTGTTACTATTTGCAGAGATATTGCTTTCAATAGATGATGATGTTGTTGTTGTAGAAATTGGATAAACAAGATAACCATTAGCATTCTTATAATAGTCAACAGTTTTATTTTCTAATGTGATTAATGAGGTTTTACCATTTAATTTGCTAAGCTCTGTTGCATTCTTTGTACTAGCGCTAATATCTGATTGTTGTTGTTGTTGTTGACCTTCTGCTAATAAAATAATATTATTTAATGGAGAATTCAAAGAACTTATCAAAATAGAAAAGAATACAAAAACTATTGTAATATATGGTTTATACATTGTTATATCAACTACAATATTATATTTAATACTTGAATTATATCATCAACAAAATATATCTCATTATGATTTCTCGATATCTAAAATCTAATATTAAGAAATTTTTGAAATCGATACATATAATTTGATAATTTTTTTTAGTTTGTTGACCTATCATATAGAGAATGGGAAGAAAGTTTACTATATTACTATATGCAGCTGCTGCAACCACTTTGATTGCAGGAATACTGCATCTAAATAAATTTATAGATACTATCAGTAGTGGCGAGGAGCTTGGTAATGCTGATATTTTATTTTTAGTTGGAGGAGCAGCGCAGATATTTTGGGTTGTTCCTAATATTAAACAATGGGGGAAAATATGGTACTCGATAGGCATAGTAGGAACAGCGATATTTATTTTATTATGGGTAATTACTAGAATACCTGAAAATCCAATAACAGGAAGAGCCGGTCAGATAAGTGGAGAAGCAATAACAATACAGGTATTTCAAATTGCATTTATTATTCTTAGTGGAATCATATTAGTTAAAATTATAAACGCTAAGAATAGCAGAATTAAAGCTACTTGAGATTAACAGATACACGATAAATCTTATTATTTACCCTAGTGATGGTGATAAGAAATTGTAAATGCATTTACATATAGAAAGTACCTTATACTAATTAAATGTCTAATATTTGTTTCTAAATATCATTTATTCCTTAATCTGTACGTACATGACAATTTTTAAAGATGTTTAAATATCAAAACAATTGTTAAAAAAGGTTTAGAACTTAAACTGAACTAAATATTATTTAGACCAATATATTGTCAAATTAAGTAAAATCAAGAAAAAGTAATTAATTTTTTTAATGTATAGATTAATTCTTAAATTTATGGTTACAAAAAGTAAAGATTATTTCTTAGTTCAAATGCTTATTGCTTCATGAATTTGAGTAAATAAGATAGGATTGGAACCCCGAGTTCAATGGGCCAGTGGGGATGTGAAATAAACAAATTTGACCCCTCTCGAATTTTGGTCCCAAACATTTCTATACGAGGATATCTGTAGTAAAAACAGTATAATTAACAATACAAAAGAGAAAATTTTTAGCCTTTGAAAAAAGATATTATATAATATCTATGAGTTATGAAATAAAAGAAGAAAGCCCACCAAGACATAAAAGAACAAGAGCTTTAGAAAATGTTCTTATTATGCAGGGAGGTGGCTCTTTAGGATCTTTTGCCTGCGGTGTGTTTAAGGGATTAGTAAAACAAAAAATAAAAATAGATATAGTTGCTGGTACTTCTATAGGGGCTGTAAATGCTGCCATCATTGCAGGTAGTAAAAGCGATCAACCAGAAAATGATCTAGAAGATTTTTGGCTGGAAGTAAGTGAAAGTAATATG
>DATDKD010000087.1:0-21017 GCA_036520175.1 Nitrososphaeraceae archaeon | reverse complement strand
AAAATTACTTTGCGTATCCTACTTTATCAGCTAATCCTACTACTTCTCTACCCTTATTTGTTAAAGAATTATAAATCCTCGGTTTCCCTCGCCCACGAGATTTTTCTTTTTTTACTTTTCTTTCAATCAAACCTAAATTTGTTGCTCTTTTCATTAAGGATTGTCCATATCCCCAACTTCCCATTGTGATAAGTAATTCTCTTGTGTGCAACTCTTTGTTCTTCTTTAGTATTCTAAATAGTGGAATAAGAGGACGTTCATTTATCAGAACCTTAAGTATGTTTAATTCTACGGTTATAGGAACTGATTTTGTTTCTTTTACTTCCTTCGCTGCTGTTATGATTTTTTTAGTAGATTTTTTAGAAGAACTTTTTGAACTTGTACCATTAGACATATTATTTAGTTTACCTTTTATTAGTAATAAAAACTTATTTTAATAATGTCAGATTAATTTTCTAATAAGAAACTCCTTGACCAATTCAAACAATATTATAACATAGAATAATAAACACAACAAAATTAGAGAATAAAATTAGTAGTTTAATGGCAACATCTAAGACGGTCACATCTGGGACGGTAACATGACACAGTTTTGTTAATAAGATTATTTTGTATGACATTCCTGGTTCTTTTAAAATAGAAACTAAGTCAGAAAAACTAAAAGGCTTAAAAAGCACATCTTGACTTTTTATATCAATTGAATCTATTATACTGCTTATATTATCTAATGAATAGGTTGTAGTTAATATTATTCTTTATGTGGTAATTTATCACGAATCTTTCTAGCAATTTCAAAGCCTGAATATCCCTGCGATGCGTGTCTACTATAAAGATATCATAGTAGTCGTTGTTGTTATCGTTGTTATTGTTTTCTCTACTAGACTGTGTAGTTTCTAAGCATTTGTTGCCATTTTAAACAACCTTAATAGTTGATATTGAAAAATATACTGTTTTGTAAAAAGAGAATAAAGATTGAATATCTGAGTTTGGTTTGGCTATAAGGATCAGTTTAGGTTTTTTTCATTCTTTTTTTGGTTTTCTGCTGTGGATTAGTTTAAATCAGTCATTCTTGTAGGCGTCGTAAGGATACGGTAGCAGCTTTTGTATCCCTCTAAGGGGTTGTTAAGTACTAGTTGGAAGTTACTTCTCTATTTTGGCTATTACCAGATACTGCTTTTACACAATCAGTGTTTGTTTTTGCGAAAGCCTTTAGATTATCACGTGTTTGTTCAAGTGCTGTATTGTATACTCTCATATTTGATGCTAGAGCATTGTTTATTAGATTGCTGGTATTTAATAGATAACTTGTAAAGTTGTTTACCATTACTGCGTGATTTTCAGCAATTCTCTGTGGATTATATACATCCCATAATCCGTTACTATTTCCACTATTTCTATCTACTTGTGATTGAAAAGAGCCAATTGCTTCTTTTTCTGCTTCAATAAAGTCAGAAGCTATATCTTTTATAGTTTGAATAGTTTGTTCTTGATATTCAGCAATACGTTGTGTATATCGTGGAATCTCTCGTGTAGCTTCATCGGTTGTTCTTTTTACATTATGTAAGGTGTTGTCTAGTGTCTTGTTAATTGCATCTTGTTGTTGATTTAATGTGTTATTTGTTCTTTCATTAAAATTATTGTTGTTTGTATTAAATTTAGTTGTATTTTTTTCGTTAAATTTTGGTTCATTTACAGCTATATTTTCGTTAATTTTTATTTCTTCTTTTCGTGTTGACATGTATAAATATACGTTAGTAAGCTATATAAGAGTATGTATTAATGACTAGATGATAGTCATATTTGTTTATTTGCAATTAATTGATTTATTTGTATAATTTGAGGGAATATATTCAGAATAACAACAATAACATGCAGAATATTAAGGTATTATGGACAAGTCGGGAGTAATACCGATAGAGGTTCTGAGAGGAGTCGAATGTACAAATACTACTATCGTATATTTAGCTTTTATTATTAGAAACTTATTTAAATTCTCTTAAATATTAGAATCCTATCCTTCTAATTCAATCTTTCCATTTCTATTTTAATTATAAATTATTTTATATTTAAAATGTAGGTTGTAGTATAGTTCCATCCAACAGGACCGTTATATTCATTCCCATTAATCTTTATTGTAGGAGTTGTGTTAATATTACCTTTTACTTTTAATTCATATGTGCCAGCAGGAAGAGGTTTAAGGAATAACCAATTTCCATCTGCAACAGCCTGTGTAGACTGAGAAGTTAGATTCAATATATTATTTTCTGGTAAAGTAAAATTGAAAATATCAGTCTGAACACGATAGTTTTCAAGATTTAGTATAGGTACATTATTGAGTGAAGCATTTCCTCCAATTACAAGGTCTTGCATACGTTTAGCACATTCTCTCAGTTCTTCTTCAGTTTTTAATAAGGGAAATTCTGCATAAGAGCATTCAGAATTTAATAGAGTTATAAGCAAAGCAGTATTTTTAGGGATATCACATGTACGGATGACTGGATGTTCATAAGCTAAAGTTAGAAACCAAACTGGCCCCCTTTGATTTTCACTGCAATATTTCCCAATATCATCGTATGAAGGATTTCTATCCCAAGGAATAGAATATGTCCATTGCCACCATTTCTCAGTCCAATCTGCAAAAGAAACATTAAAGGGATCAGAATCAATGTCATAAACTAAATTAGAAATATCAAGTTTTGTATTATTATCATTATTTACAAAGTTAGTATTAATAGAATTCCTTCCTTCACTAATTGATATTACATTATTGGCAGAGTTTACTAAAAACAATATTAGAATCAAGGTAAAAAAACTTGTTGTCAGTAAAAATTTTCTTATCATAAAAGCCACACAGATTATAAGTTTGAAAAGGTTAGGTAGTTGGCTCTTTAACCTTACCAAAAAATAATTTTACTTTTTTTGTAAACATATAGTAAATTATTATACCGTATATTATTACTGAAATAATATGTATTAAATCTCCACTACTTACAAGAGAAATAATAGCAAATATTATTGCAATTATGCTGATTATGAGTGTAATTGTTCTTGCCCATCCTTTCCCCTTTAACAATCCCCATGAAACAACTAAACTTGCTATTCCTAATGCTACTAATACTAAACCACCTATAGCAATAAGAAATCCTAATTCACTAGTTGAAGAATCAGAATCAATGCTAATTAATGGACCTATAAATAAAGGAGTAATTCCAGTAAATAATAGTATTAATCCACCTATTATCATAAGAACTGATATTATAGTAATTCCAGTTGGACGATGTTGAGTCACATATTGATTAAATTTTGGTTGAATATAAGTATTACTTGAATTATTTAATTAATTTCAACAAAAAGTTAAAAAATTGTATTTTCTATTTCATAGTCAATTAATTTAATCACTATCACGATAGTCTAGTACTAAGAGAGGAATTTGCCATGTGGTAGGATTCACCTCACTAATATTTAGCTTTTATTATTAGAAACTATTTAGATTTTATATACTTCGGAAAGTATAACAATTTAATACTAAACTATTTGTAATAATAAGATGAATACAAATTTAGTATGCTAATAGATGAGAATAGTTAATCATTTATAAATTCAATATATCTTGTTAAAATAAAAAGAAGGGATTTCATTATATTTTTTCCTTTAGTTTATTTTAATATTTAATTTACTTGTTATGAACCATCTTTCCATTTGATAGCTGGACTATTTACAATGATATTTGTTTCTGTAATGGTAAGTTCTCCATTCTTTTGAGCAGCTATAATTTCCTCTACAGACTTTAATTCTCTTGCAGTTGCATTGTCATTCCATTTCACAAAGTTTGTCTGCCATATTGGGCTGTAATCTCCATCTCCTGGTACTGCATTTGCAACTGGAAGTTGAAATCCGGCTGGTGCTTCCCCTGGAACTCCATTTAAAAATACGTAGCCTTGGCCACGAATTGATTCTGATGTATTGTTCAAAAGTGGAGCATAATTTACTGGAAAACCAGTATTGTTTGTAATAGAAGATACAGCATGTTTGTCAGAAGCATCGGTAGCAATAAAGTATGCTATATTGCCATCTATGTAGCCCTTAGAGATGGGAATATCTATAGAAACGTTTGCTTTTGCTAATTTCAAAACAGAAGGCGGTTCGCCTTGTTGTTGTTGTTCTGATACCACAGGAAAGAAAATAACCATGGTAAATGACATCAAAATCAGAACTACTACTACGACGACTGTAGGATTGGATAATTTCATTTTATTTGATTTTCCATGCATCATGAAAACATTATCAAATAATTCTTACTTATTATTAACAATATTCTTTATTAATCGAATTATTCTTTTTGTTCGAAAATATTAGATATCCATTTTTCAGATACTTTATAGGTTATGACTATGTCTTTCATTCGTATTATTTCTTCAAATTTATATCTATCTGAATTAAATGGTAAATTTCGAAATAAATTCTTTTTACCAATTAATAGCTATTTTATAAGAATGCAACATTATCAAATTAACCTATTTAATATTTATAATAATATTATGATTTTGGATTGTAAATCTATTTCTAATAACTATTCTATCCTATTACATGCAAATTTAATATTGACTAATAAAGCTAATTTTAAATAATAAAATAATTTAGTTAAAATAGAAATACCGATAACCTAAATTCTCCTTTAATCTTTCAATTTCGATTTTGATATTAAATTATTAACTAAATTACAAATGGATACTTACTACCAAGACAATATCATATTCTCAACAACCTTTGTCTTCAGGTTCAAAAATAAGAGTCTACTGTAGAGATACTACTTACTTGTATTTAGCTTTTATATTATCAAATTATCTAAAAATTGATTTAACAATTATTGAATTTCTATTAATATATTAGGGATATAGTCTCATTATCAAAGTAACAAAAGGAAGAGGTTCATTGAGGCTCATGCAAGACACATGTTCTCTAGTTTGGTTTTTTCAGTCTAAAGACTCCAAACAAAACCTGTTAAAACATAGTAGATAATATTATTGAAATAAATAAATATAAATTGTTACTTATTTATTTTATTTTTTTGCTATTTTTATAATCAATTAAAACAAAAACTAAAAAAAATTTAGTGGTTGTAATAAGATTTTTCTATCTTATTTACAAAGTTAAAGTAATTTTGAGCTGCTTCATTATAGTATTTTTGTGCAATTTCAATTGATTTGTTAAAGGTTTCTGTAGATGCTAATACAACGTCATTTATTCGTCTTGTAGCATTTACAGTATTGTCAGTCACATTTTGGTTAGTCTTATTATATACATCTGTATATCGTTGTGGATAGAGATAATTGTTCCAGTAAGATTTGGATGTATAATCTATAAACTTTGAAAATACTGATTGAAAAGTATTAGCAAAATTCTTTTGTAATTCTATAGTGTTGTTTGTTATTGATTGAATTGTATTAATGCTCTCTTGTTGGTATTTGTTTGATGTATCAATGCTTTTATCTAGAATCGCTCTGTTTGTTTGTTGATATTCATTAAGGTTATTGGTGACTTTATTTGTTGTATCTGATAGATTTGAGGTTGTATTTGCGATTTGTTGTCTTTGTTGGTCCAAAAATTTACCTGTTTCTTCTTTGACATTATTAGTCTGTTTTTTAGTTTCGTTTTCGAGATTTGTCATACTGTTAATTGATAGCTTTGGTACAAGTACTTATAAATCCTAATAAACTTGAGAATTAAATGTAAATTATAAAGTGATATTTTAAATATTGAATTCTATAATTTAATAACAAAGCTGAATTAAATTCTTTAAGCATGATCAAAAGAAAAGAAAGTCTTAGAGCGATGTTTATACTTTAATATAAAAAATAAAAACTATTAGACAATTACAAAAGTTGTATTTTACATAATGATTTTGCTTCTTTATTATATTTTATTTCCATTTCCAAATGATACCAGATTTCTTTCCGTCTAACCAAGATTTGTATTCATATAGTCCTATTAAATTATCAAGGAATGCAAGCTTTCCATCCGAATCAGTTTGCAAAATCATCATACCTCTGAATGTCTGAGTTCCATTTATATCAGTCATTCCTAGATCCTGTCCAATATAAGTTGCAATTTCACCTTCAGTTGTCATTATAATGCCATTACCCGTACTAGTGGAAGTATTACCATCAGGTTGATATGTTGTTATAAAAGTCGATTTATCAGTAACATTTCCAACATCCTTTAAAATTCCAGTTGCAGTATAAAAGTCCTGAGTTTGAATGCTATCACCTTCAACATTTAGGACTATTGAATTACTTGCCTGACGACTTATCTCTTTGTAAATAGGTTCTCCAAATATTTGCGTTAAATTAGTAGTTGTTGTTTTTGAATATTCATCTTCTTGTATATTTTCTTGTGCATTCACAATTGACAATCCGTTTGATAAAAATATATAGAATACAAGGAAGACAATGCTAAAGATTAGTTTTTTCATCATAATTTTGTATTAATATTTAGTTATACCAATTTATATCCATTTATTACTACAGTAATTGTCTAGCTTTATGACCATGCATCATTCAATAAAAATAAAGAAATTCCAATGAAAAATTTATTCATTTAGCCTATAATGATAATATAGGTAGAACAAGTTTGTTAGTCATTTCTTCATCTTCTTCCTTGACATTCGAGTTCACTTACAACAACAGAAACTGACCAGTCGGGGAGTAACACCGATAGCGGTTATAATATATGAGTCTAATATCATAAATTCTACAACAACATAGTATCTAGCTTTTTTTAATTTGATTATAGTTTAGTGTCTTTTTATGGTTTCGTTATTTAGCAAAGTAGCTCATAGTATCTTCACAATTTACTTGTCCCAAATGAAGAATTTGAAGTTAAATAATTTTGACAAAAGTTCTATTCTTAATTAGGTAAATTGTCTATTCAAAGACATAAAGAGTTGTCTGTGTATATATAATTATTAATTGAATAAACTCTTGAATAATTTTTACAAGAAATATCGAGAAACTATTTTGATGAATAAGAATTTACTTATTGCAGGCATTTTTGGATTTTTAGTGAGTGCTGTTATAGCTGAAATATATGCGATATATTCTCCTAGTGATGTATTAACTTCTACAATAACAGTGTTGGTAGGATTTATAGTTTATAAGATATCATTTATAGTTCTTTTTCATATTGACAACAAACAAAAATACACTAATAGATTTACTAGTCGGATTAATTTTAATCGTCTTAAACAAATAATAAAGAAGATGATATTTGCATGGTCTATATTTGATATTGTTAATAATCTATCAAGATGGATAATATTATATGAATTATTGCTAATAGGATTCAGACCTTTTGAAGCAGCAATATTATCTTCAATAGCTGCTTCTTCCCTATCTTATTTATCAATCAATATAATTTCAAGACGTATCAAACTCTTTTCATAGTCATCACAAAAGAAGTATCTTAAAATGAAATTAATCCCGATATAAATAGGCAGAGAAAGGAATGATGCCTAGCTATGCGAAAATAAGAGTCTAAATTATAGCAATATGGATAAAGATTTCCTTAGTTTTGTATTAAAATCGTTGATGTTAAATAGAAAATAAATAATATTAGACAAATAATTGTAATTTTATAACACATTTATGAAACCAAGATAAATACTAAATTATCATAAAAATTATATAAAAATATGTCAGACGATGATAGAACTAAAGAAGAAAGGTGTCAAGCTCTAGGAAAATAGCCATTTAGTAAATTGTTGATGAGCGGATTATGTTTATGAATCACATTTAAGAACAACTATAAGAGTACTATAATATCAAATATAGAAAATGTATAGATAAACCAAAGTATATAGAGAATAAGTGAATTATAAGAAAATACTTATCTTTCAAATAGCCTTATTAAATATAGTATATGAAACTTGAAAATACAAAAAAGTCATTTATCAGAACTGTAAAATGTGATAAAAACGAAAATCATTTAAATATTTCAATTCCTAGAGTGCTAGCTGAAAGACTCCAACTAACCAATAAAGATTATCAGAAAATTTATTTAGACGAGACAAACAATTTAATTTTTGAAAAATTAGAGATTTGATTATAAATTTTAACAGAAATTCAATCTCCTTATGGTAGATGAAACTATATTTTTATATATAGAGCATGATATTTGGTTTTGACTTCATTTACAAATTTACTAATATGTAACAACTGTAGCATTGGTAAATAGTTTAGGTGTTATTTCATCAGTTCCAATTATTGCGCCATCAATTATTTCATTAGGTTCGAATCCAGCTACTCTTAAACAGACACCACATACCACAACTTTACCGCCATCCTTAATAAAATTACTAACATTGGCTACCACGTTATCAAGATTCAAAAAATGGTGAGGATTCTTTACTCCAACTTGTACTCCTTCTATGCTAAGTAGAAGAGTAACATTATATCCTAAATTCTTTAGATTAGTTGCATCAGATATAACGATAGAAGCCCTCCAAGGGTCATTGCTGGTTAAATGATATACAATTGGATTAGCATTTTTTTTAGTAATGGCTTTTGAAATATCATCTTGTCCATACACACTTGATAGGAAAGACATTCCTATAACAAGACTGATAAATAACAAAATCAAAGAATAGTTTTTCATACCAAAACTAACATATACCATATTTCATTTTAATATTTCTCAAAGGTATGAAATAAATTATTTGAAAAAGAAATTGTATAAAGTCATAATATAACGGCTTGCAAGTTTATTACCAAATATGGCATATCCTGGATATGGTTCATGTATTGACAAATCATAATTTTCAATGTATACTGAAGCTATAATGATCAATGATTTTGCTTATTCTGGTATTTTATTAGGACAAAAATTAGAAACTACTATCTCTTGAGATAAATCTCTTTTTATTGGATAGTAATAATTAAATGATTTTAAAGATATTTTTTTATACAAATAAAGAATTAGTTATTAATAATGGAATCATCATCATCATCCATACAGATTCCTACTTGGCATTTAAAAGCTGATTATGTTGAAACATGTAATTGTGATTATGGTTGTCCATGTAATTTCGATAGTATTCCTACCTATGGTTTTTGCAGAGCTTTGGTATTATATCATATAAGAGAAGGAAATTATGGAGATATAAAATTAGATGGCTTAGACGTAGTTGGTGCATATTCTTGGCCCAAGGCAATACACGAAGGAAATGGTACAATGCAACTCTATATTACTAAAAATGCATTAAAAGATAATAGTGTAAGAGATGCATTAGTTGATGTATTTTCAGGCAAAGCTAAAGGAGAAGGCCCTTTTGCTCTCTTTGCAGGGACATTTAAATATTTTCTTGAACCTCAATTTGTAGATATTAACGTCAAGGTAGATGGAAAGAAAAGTAGTTTCTCTGTGTCTAATATAATGGATGTACAAGTAGAAAGTTTTATAAATCCTGTTACTGGTGAAGAACAGGATACAAAGATACAACTACCAAAAGGATTTATTTGGAAACTTGCAGAAGCAGCAAAAACAAAGATAATGCGTATTACTACTCCAAGTTTAAATTTTGATGACTCTGGAAAGAATGCATTTTATTCAGTAGTAGAATATAGAGGACCATAACTATAGAAATAGTAATGGATTCTCTATCTATCTTTGTATTGTAAATCCAGGACTATTTTATATTCAATAGAGTAGTAAATTTGCTAAATTCATTTTTTGTTTATGTAATTTGTTCTATATTTTTTCTTATTTAGAGAAATGCTATAATAATTATTGTTTTAATTCGTATCAAAAGAAAGCAACATTAAAAACTAAAATACTTCTTATCTTGATTAAATAACATATTGGCAACAATCAATATTCCAAAATGGAAGATTTCTGGAGATTGGTTTGATGTGTGTAAATGTAACATACCTTGTCCTTGTGAATTTGCTCAAACTCCAAGTTATGGTGACTGTGATGGTGTTTTGGCTTATCATATTAACAATGGCAATTATGGTGAAACAACTCTGAACGGATTAAATGTATTGGCATTAGCAAGTTTTGAAGGTAATATCTGGGCTGGCAATACAAAAGCAAGTATTGCAATTTTCTTCGATGAATTAGCTGACCAACAACAACGGGAAGCCTTGCAGATGATTTTTAGTGGAAAGGCAGGCGGTTTTATGGCTCAATTTGCAAAACTTATAGGAGAGCATCGTGGCGTAAATTTTGCTCCCATTAAGTTTCAAGTTGCTGATGACCTTTCTTATTGGAGTGCAGAAATCCCTGGAAAAATATTTGCAAGGGCAGAAGCATTGACAGGGCCTATGACACCACCTGGGAAGAGGGTTCAAACAATAAATCCACCAGGAAGTGAAGTTGGACCAGGCACAGTTGCAACATGGGGAATAGCAGTATCAGATAAAGTTGATGCTTCAGAAGTAGGATACAAATGGGAAAGAAGTGGTAGATCAAGCAAACATATAAAATTTGATTGGAGTGGACCATAATTTTATAGTAACTTAAAGTTTGGTATTTTATAATGTATAAAGTACAAAAAATAATTCTTGTATCTCTTATCTTTACTTCTTTGATAGCATGGTTGTTCTCTATTAATCAACCGGATAGGATGATGGAAACCATGATGATACTAAATCCTATTTCAGTATTGGTATTTACTGTAAGTTGGACAGTTGGAATGGCTGCCATGATGTTTCCAGCTATTGTTCCTATGGTATTGTTGTATAATCGATTGATAGTTGGAGATAATAATAGTAATAATTATCGTTTTGAAATTTCTAAACAAACTAATAAGA
Source organism: Nitrososphaeraceae archaeon (assembly GCA_036520175.1). GTDB lineage: Archaea > Thermoproteota > Nitrososphaeria > Nitrososphaerales > Nitrososphaeraceae > TH1177. Next base: position 10,209 of record DATDKD010000087.1, on the reverse strand, counting down.
GACAATTTCCATTGATATTTTTATCCATTAATTATTCTATAAAAACAATAGTCTTTGTTGCATCTTATCTCTTAGTATGGTCGTTAACTGGAATTTTGCTCTTGCTATCTTGCTCTATTTTAATGAATAACTTATTCATAACATATAAAATAAGAGATTTAGATTTTGTTTATGGGCTTCTGTTAGTTATTTCTGGTCTATATCAATTTAGTTCCTTAAAAAGAAAATGTTTAACATATTGCGAATCTCCTTTAGCTTTCTTTACAAAGAGATGGAAAGGAAATAGTATAATAAGTACAATAAAAATGGGAACATATCATGGATTGTATTGCTTGGGATGTTGTTGGCCTTATTTTCTGTTGATGGTAGCATTAGGATGGATGAATATAACATGGATGGTTCTATTTGCTGGAATAATATTTGGAGAAAAAATATGGTCAAAGGGAATATGGATTTCAAGGTTTACAGGAATTGCTTTTGCTATTGTAGGAATTCTAACTATTGTAGGAATAGTTACATTGTATAATAATGATGCTATGAATATGAATACTATGAATATGAATTAGCAATTTCATTTTGTCAGAAATTAGATGATTTTACAATATACCATAATTAATACCGATAGCGGTTCTAAAATAAGAGCTTAAGTTATGGTAATAAAGTACATAAACTAAAGATAGACTTTTAAAACTATTTTAACTTTCCAAGACCCATTCCAGTACATCTATAAGTAGGTCATACTCTTTTGCCACATCACATTTATCCAAAGGTATTTGACAGTTCTTGGAATGCTGGAACCTGATTTTTCGTAATTCTTCAACTTTGTTTCGAATTTCTTGTTCGCTTCTCAACACTCATCATCTAATCCATAAGTATCTAAACCATTGTTTGCAAGAGCCATTCCAAGAACACATTCATTTATTTCCATGTTTTTTACAGTTGATTCTGGTTGATATATTTGATTTCCTCAGCATAATTTCTTTGATTGGATAAAATATCGGCTTTCTCAAACAATTCATCTATTTTTACATGTATTTGAGTGATTCAATTGGGTATAAAGAAAACAAGTTATTCTCGTATATAATCTACATCCAGTGTTACTCTATATGGTTGTGATTCTGACTTGATGGTATCTGTATAACAGGATGGTTCACCCTTTCCATTTTTAAATTCTATACAGGTAATAATTTGTGTTCCTGGTCCTGCACTGTTAGGAAAATCATCATTATCGAATTTAAATGTGTGTTTTACACTTGCACTCGTTTCATCAATAGGTTCGGGAGTTCCTTTGATTTTTTTATTCTTATCTTCATCATATATGAACATTGTGACTTCTACGCTTCTACCTTTTAGATTTTCTAACGTTACTATGCCAAATCTGCCGTCTTCATCCTTTAATGCATATGAGCTTCCAATTGAAACAGGAGCTATAACTATAAAGCTCAAGCTTGACATGGCAAATAGTAATAACGGTACAGCTTTCATACTATGTTATCATAAATAATATATGTCTATATATATTGCGTTTAATATTTCGGAATTAATATGTAGAAATAATTGTATGAAATTTAGGATAATTATGCAATATTTGCACTCTGCAGAAATTGCATATAATTTGTAAAATTAGTTTATTAAATCTAATAATATGTAGATATTTCATATTTTAGTATTTCTTTGCATCTTTGCATTCGATTATATATCTTATGTTCTTATATTATGGTATGCAAGAATATTGTCATCAATAAAAAAAGAAAAAAATCCACCAAACTGAATCCAACCATTTTACTTAAGTTAGTAGGTAAATTTTCTCACATCTCTCATCTCTTGCCCATCACTGGAAACCTACTAACTTAAGTATTATATTTTAAAACTATTAATCAGATGTAGATAATTCTCAATAAGAATAAACAAAAATAAAACTTGATAATGAAATACCTATTATATATTCATAAAGAATACTTTGGATTTCTCCTCAATTTTGAATTGTCATAGAATTTTTAATTTCTATCATTTTTTATCTCATAATTTTTGTTTTGAAAATAACAGTTATTAGATGTCTACAATTCACAAGCAAATTTTGCATTCGCATTTCGGAAACTGCATGTTTTATAATAATTATATAGAACAAGAGATAGTATAAAGTTAATGATGCTATCTACAATAACCACAAAAAGTTCTATCAAAAAGGTATTAAAATGGGTATTTAGTGGTTTCAGTATATTTTTTATTAGTATAATAATTTTCATATTAGTTCATGATGTAATTACAGGTGCATTTTCTCAAACATCAGCAGAATATTGTGCAAAGTATGGATTTTTAGCGTCACCTGATTGTTGGTAAATATTATTGAAAGACAAGCGAGTTAGAATATACATATCATAGGATAAATGGAATGATGCTAAGCATATTGTTAGAGATGGCATAGTAAAGAAACTTTCTGCTGCTAAACAAAATTTAAGTATTGATAAAGAACGATACTGCTGCCGGAATTATCAAATATAGCGAACCCGAGAGAACTAAGGGCCGGTCGAGAGTAATACCGATAGCGCTTTTAAAAGAGAGTCCAATGTAGAGATACTACTACTTTGTCTTGTATTTAGCTGTTGGTAAATTAAAATTATTTGCATTCTAATACAGAATATTATTAATGAAAGTAAAACTTATATAAAAGTATAACATATTTTATACTTTAGTGAAAGTTTTTATAGCAATAAGTTTAATATTATCAATAATTGTAACAATTGTTTTATTAGTTCCACAACTGGTAATAAATTCTCAATCTACCAGTGTAAATGAAAGTTTAACTAACTCTCAAACTACACAACCAATTAATTTGTCGCCTATACTACAATTTGAAAAAGTTAAAACTATTCCTAATGAAATTCATGTTGGAGAGAAGTTTAGTATAAGTGCAACTGTTGTTAATACAGGGTCATATCCTGTCACTTTTATAGCAAATCTTTGTGATTCTGAACTTTATGCAATGTTTGATAATAAAGTTGGAGAATTAAATGCTCCAGAATGTAAGATGGTTTCAGAACCTGTTATATTGAATACAGGAGAGAAATCGATAGTTCAACGTATTTCTGATTTATCAGGTATAACATATAAAGCCTTGGAAGAAGGTAAATCAAATGCAATGGTTGTTCTTCCATATACAATAAATGTCTCAGATGATGTATCACTAGACAATCGTGTTAAAAATACATTTACAGTTACTATAAATTCTTAATTTTCAATTTATACTTATATAATATTGAGAATAGTTTCATTTACAATTTGAATGATAAGATTATATTATTAAAATAACATAAATTAACTAATTTTTTTATTCACTTTCTTTTTCTTTTTTTTGTCGGTCGGTTATTCAGAAGAAGAAAGAGCAAAAACTTTAATTTTTTGAGCCCCCATATCTATTATTAATAACTTAATTTAAAATAGTCTTTTCTAACTTTTCAAATATCGTAGTTATTTACAAGGAAGGTGGTTTCAGTGTTCAATTGATAATAATATTTCTAAAGATATTATATAATACTAGAAAATTCTAATTTCCAAATATTGTTGTTGATATAGTTAAGCATTTGTATTGAGACATTTTATTTATGTTTATAGAGAGGGTTGGAACTGAATAAAAAGTCATCTTTTATTAACTAACAGTAATTTTTAAATTTAATTTAGATTAACAAACTAACTTCTTAAATTGATTGTACATCTTCTAACAAAATAAGATTTATAATCGATAGTAGAAGTTATAATAAAAAAGAGAGAATTGATATCGCTGTATTTTTTTCTATGTGTCATTTTTACTATAGCTGTAGGAAATTTAGTTATAGTTTTTGCAGAGCCTGACAGTAAAATAATATATTCTAACTGGGTTCTTATTATAAATTCTCTGGTTGCTGCAGGACTAGCATCATATGTTTTTTTAAAAAATAGGGAGAATATTGATGAGAATAAAGAAAATATTCTTTTAACGATAGGACTTGTATTTTGGTTTATTGCCAATATCATATGGGCATATTACGAAGTAGTATTAGATATTGTATCTCCTGTACCGTCTCTTGCAGATTTTTTCTTGTTAGCTGCATACGTCTTTTTGATTTACAGATTAATGATAATAAGAAAAAAACTCAGTTACATTATTGATAAAAAAATTATGTATTTGATGATAGTATTAACTGTGTTATTCTTAGCATATATTTTGAATCTAACGTTGGATCTAGCTCAAACACCCAACTTTAGGGGTATAATGCTCTTTATTGTCACTATTGCTTATCCTACTTTAAATTCGATATTGACTATTCTCGCCATAACAATTCTTCTTGGTATTAAAAAGGAGAAACATCATCTAGTCCCATGGGTATGTGAGTTAATAGGCTTCTTAGCAATTGTAGTAGGAGATAGTTGGTTTGCGATAATAGTTCTTACAACATTCGTAGAACAACTTTGGATTTCTACTTTGTTACTCTCTGCCCATTATTTACTAATTGCTGGTGGTCTTATATGGTATTTACGATATTCTATTAAATGGAAATCAAAAGACCTTGCCTTTAAAATTGTTGTTAGAATGAAAAAGAGAAAGCCTCCTAATAAAATCATTTTTACTTCAATAACTGTTATTTCTCTTGTTTTGTTTTCATCTGTTTATCTTGGCAATGGATTTGAAAATGACGGAAAAAATTCATTGTTAATTAAGAAGAACCATATCACTGAAAATTCATCACTAACTTCTACCAGTGGTGCTGATGGACAGCAGAATTTCCATAAAGAATTTGTAGTGGGAGCCATTATACCATTAACTGGTTCTTATTCATCAATTGGAAAACCAGTAAAAGTGGCTCTGGAAAAAGCCGAGCAGGACGTAAATAAATATTCTGAAAAAATGAATTCTTCATCAAGGTTCAATCTTGTTATGGCAAACTCAAAATCAAGCCCCGAAGATTCTCTTGAGGCAATAAAACAATTACATTCCATTGGAGCCAAAATTATTGTTGGGCCAGCTACAAGCACTGCAGTTTTAGGTGCAAAAGAATATGCAGATACTAATGACATTATACTAATTAGCTACTCTAGTACTTCTCCATTACTTTCTATACCAGGAGATAACCTTCTCCGATTGGTACCAGATGATATCAATCAAGGAAAGGTTATTGCACAGCGAATGATTGATGATGGAATAAAAGTAGTTGTACCAATGTGGAGAGGCGATATCTATGGAAATGAACTTTACAAATCGACAAAATATCAATTTGAAAAACTAGGTGGAAAAATGGAAGAGGGGATAAACTATAAACCGCATACAGGTAAATTTGCTACAAGTTTACATAGAATTAATTTCATCATGTGGAATAAAGATCTAGAAAGATTAGATAGTATTGTATCTGAGGCAATAAAAAAATATGGCAATAAATCTGTGGGAGTTTTTATAATATCTTATGATGAAATAACACCTATCTTAATTCAATCTTCTATGTATTCTTCACTCGGCAACATCAGATGGTATGGCAGTGATAGTATCGCTCAGAATCATCACATTACAAAGAATATAGATTCAGCACTATTTGCAATTAAAACCAATTTTTCAAATCCTTTATACTCTATAGATACAAAATCACCTAAAATTCATGAGTTAAGCGAAATGTTAGAAAAGGAGTTACACGATGGAGGTTCTATAACCTACCCTGCAATAGCTTACGATTCTTTCTGGATTTCTTCTTTAAGCTTGGATACAAATAGTACCAATAGTAGCTATCTTGTTGACCATAAAAATAGGAGTAAGAACTCTTTCAAAGATATTGTATTTAAAACAGCGGAATCTTTTGATAACGGTATTTCAGGAAAAATACAACTTAATGATGCCGGGGATCGGATTGGTGAAGATTATGATTTCTGGCATATTTCTAAAGATGTTCAGCAAAGTCATTACGCCTGGAAAACAGAAAGTAATTCAGGAGGTTCAAGTCATTAGAAGAACATTCAAAAAAAGATTCATTTATCGATGACATTATCTTTAACTAAATAGATACATTTATACTAATTACATATTTTGATTTTTACATTTTGTTCATAAATATAATAACAATCAGACACTATCTATTAGTACTCGGGTATGGAAGATAAATTAAAATTTGTTGTTCATGGTAGAAGAGAAGGAGACAAATTCATTTTAGAAGGATTACAAATTTTATAATGAAAAGTTTAGAATCCTATGATGGTAAAACCATTATAGTAACCTTTGAACTGCCTGTTACAACCAATGAGATACAAATGGATAGTTGTATTCATATCAATTGATTAAACAATTATTTTTTTGAAATATTAAGAAATGTGAATTAGTTACAAATTTGCAAGGGGAGGAGTAACACCTATAGGGGTTCTAAAATATGAGTCTATTGTAAATATACTACTGTCTTGTATATAGCTTTTTCATTATGATTATTTTTCTTGTATTTTTGAATATTTTAAAAAAGAGAAAATATGTACTAAATTTATCCTCCTTTTTCTAGTAATTGTTTTAATTTTACCTCTATTTGTTGTTGCTGCATTTGTTCTTGAGAAATACTTGACTGGCCTGGAAACCAAAGATTAGAAAATATTATTAAGTTCTATATTTTGATAAATTATAAGATACAAATTCAAAAAGGATTAGAGGATAATCTGATAAAAAATATCTGAGGAATTGATTTCTGTAGTAAAAGGTTTAGGCAAGGATAAAATCACTAAGGTATATTTTATCAATAGCGGATATTATATAGGTTTACTCTTACTATTAAACGTCGTTTCTTGCTGCATCAATCATGCCATGTAAATGTGCTGCTGCCATTTCAATAGCATTATACTTATATTGTCCCGCCCTGTTTTCTGCAGACAGCACCCCACATCGATGTACTTTGGCAAAATTGCTATAAGGGAATTTATATCGTCCTTTGGTATCTTCTTTTTCATCTGTGTCCACTCCCAAATACCACTTCCCATATTCATCAAAATTATACTTTTTAATATACTCATTCTCTTCTTGTGCAGACGGTTTATGCTCGCTCCACATATCTTTTTCATCAAACACATATCTTCCTTTTTCTATTAGTCGTTTCGCATGCTCAAATGCCCGTTTATTCAGCTTTATTGTCAGATGGTCACCTCCTTTCATTATAATTATTTCTGCATCAATGATAAATGTTTGAATAGTAGAGATAGCTCTTCTAACTACTATTCGTGTCTTTTCTCCTTCAAAACTGTCAAATTTAGTGAATTATAGATAATGATAAATTTGGATGAATAGCTAAACCTGTTCAAAAGAATAATTACTATCTAATATAGTAAACCCGAGAAAACTAGGGGCTCGTCGGGAGTTGAATGAACACGATTTCAGTGTTCATTATCATAAAGTATTGACGTACTATCATTATTTTTTCTTTAAAAATTTAAAAGACTAAATACTATGTATTGTTCCATAACAAAATGCAAGCAGATAATACCCATAGTAAAATTGATCAACAAAAACTAAATGAGTTTATGCAAAAGGCTGCTGGAGACATTGCAAGTACTCTGAGTGCAATGCTTTTGATTATTGGAGACAGACTAGGATTGTACAAGGCAATGGCAGATTCTGGAAAGCCCCTTACATCTGAAGAATTAGCAAGAAAGACTGACACTAATGAAAGGCTTGTTAGAGAATGGTTAGCAAATCAAGCTGCTGGAGGATATATAACATATAATTCATCAGATGGAAAATATACCCTTCCACCCGAACAATCAATGGCATTAGCAGATGAGAATAGTCCTGTGTATATCCATGGAGCATATCAAGCAATCAGATCTTATTTTAAAGATGAAGATAAGTTTGTAGAAATGTTTAAAACTGAAAATGGCTTGAGATGGGGAGAACATCATTATGATCTCTTTGAAGGTACTGCCCGATTTTTTAAACCTAACTATGTAGGAAATCTTGTTAGTTCATGGATTCCTTCACTTGAAGGAATTGAAGAAAAACTAAAGCAAGGAGCTAAAGTTGCTGATATTGGATGTGGATATGGTATATCTACAATTCTTATGTCCAAGGCTTATCCAAATTCTAAATTTTATGGCTTTGATAATCATGCCCCATCTATTGAACAAGCTAGAGAACAAGCAAAGAAAGAAGGAGTAACAAGAAATATAGAGTTCTATGCAGTCTCTGCAAATGATGCATCAATTGGCAACGATTATGATCTAATTACTTTTTTTGATTGTTTACATGATATGGGTGATCCTGTAGGAGCAATGAAGTTTGCAAAACAGTCACTTAAACCAGAAGGAACTTGTATGATAATAGAACCAATGGCTAATGATAAGTTAGAAGACAATCTTAATTTGGTAGGCAGAACATTTTATGCAGCATCTACTCTTGTATGTGTCCCAAATTCTTTAGCAGATAATGGACCTGCATTAGGAGCCCAGGCAGGCGAAAAGAGAATAAAAGAGGTCGTAAAAGCAGCTGGATTTACTAAATTTAGACGTGCAACTCAGACACCATTTAATATAATATATGAGGCAAAACCTTAGCAGTTAATATATCTAACAATAATAGTTTTTTATATTTAGTTTAATTACAAATATGAATTATTATAATTAAAAATAAAAGAGTAGGACAGTATCAGAAAAAATTTTTGAATATTGCTAATGAGGGCTAATGAAATTACTTGTTTGTCAAATTAGTTACTCAAATAAGAGGAATGGAATGTATATGTATTACTGTAGAAAGATTTTTTGTAACTTGACTAAATTAATAGAACAAGAAGTAATTGATATATTGCTAGGAAGAATAGAATCTATATAAAAGTGGTACGAAAATATGGGTCTAATATTGTAGAAATATATTGTCTTATTAACTTCTTATGTAACTAAATGTTTGTATATTATATTAATATCCTTTTACTATGGATAAAGATAACCATAGAAAGATAAAGTGCCTTTACCATCATATACACTTAATAATCTTACTAGTAATCTCCATTTACATGTAGATAAATCTATAAAAAGTAAATGAGCCCTAGAAAACTACGGGCCCGTCGGATCGCGAGGCATTTTCGCCTCTAGAAATTGTTGTTTATAATATATCAAGATCCATAACCGGCTTTCCTGGCCTGAGCTCGTCGAAGGCAGCCGGAGCTGAAAATGGCAGCCAGTTCACTCTGTGCCTCGGTATGTCGTAATCGAGCCTCACGCCGCGAACCACCTCTGCATCCTCTGCCTCAAACGAACCGCGTCGCGCGGAGCGTGCCCGCCGGCGTCGTTGTTGAAGTAGACGAACACATCAAGCCCTTCTCCCGTGTGTTCGAACAGCCACCCGGCCCAGTCATCCAGCCTCGCATCCGAGTAACGACCGCCGTACTTTTTCGTCCCGTGATGGAACCGCACATAAACAAACGGACCGACGACCATCCGTTCTGATGTCGAGCCCTCCATGTCGTGGATGCACATCGCCACATTATAGCGGCGGAGCAGCTCGTAGACGCGCTCGTCGTACCAGCTCGTCTCCCGGAACTCCACGGTGTGCTGGAAGCCGCGAGGCAGCGTCGCCAGAAAGTGTTCGAAGCGAGGGAGGTCCACTGGCCAGCGTGGAGGCAATTGGTACAACACCGGCGCGAGATGCGATCCAAGGTGTTTCACACGATCGAAGAAACGTGCGATCGGTTCCTCTGGATTTTTCAGCTTCTTCATATGGGTGAGAAAGCGACTGGCCTTGACTGCATACAGAAACCGCCTCGGCGCCTGGTCACGCCACTTTGCGAACGTCTCGACCTCAGGCAGCCGGTAGAAGCTGTTGTTAATCTCGACAGTATCAAAACTCAGCGCGTAATGAGCAAACCAGTGCTTTTGCGGCAGCTCGGTCGGGTAGAACTCGCCGCGCCAGTGCTGATATTGCCAACCAGAGCATCCGATTCGAATCAATAAATATAATGTTATATCTTTGCATATTTATTAATACTAAATTTGATGTAACTTCAATACTAATAGTCAATACACAATAAAAATTTGAGATGAAAATTAAATAGCTCAACTTGGAGAAAATTGATACAATCAGATGATTAAAGAACTATTGATAATCATTTCATAGAATATAGATGTAAAATAGTTTACCCGAGAAAACTACGGGCCAGGGAGTAATACCGATAGCGGTTTTAAAAGGGGGAGTCCTATGTAGATAGAATACCACCACGTCGTATTTAG
>DATDKD010000086.1:0-14037 GCA_036520175.1 Nitrososphaeraceae archaeon | reverse complement strand
TATTTAACATGGATTTGTGAACGCAATTGTCTTTGTAACAGATATCAGATTTGGAATGTTTTATAATGATAGTTTCGATACTCAGCATACATGAAAGAATATTTGCAAATCTAGTTCTATTATGTAGAAAATTAAAATCTTTTGTAGAGATTATACCAATGGTTATTTTATTTGATATTTTCCATATAATTTTCTCCAATTCTAAAGCTTGACTAAAATCATTAGTAAACCCTTCATGTTTAACATCATTAGTATGAATTAAAGTTGTAGGATGTAAAGTTCCATCGTAATCTGATAATATAGTAGATATTCGCATATCTCTTGTATATTATAGAATTCTATTTGGAATATACTATACAGTGTTAAAATATTAGTATATGTATGATATTACGTTCCGGCTAATATAGTGAACCCAAGAAAACTACAGGCCCATCTGGAGCAATACCGATAGCAGTTCTAAAAGAGGAGTCTATTTTGTGGATAGACTATTACCATGCATTTAGCTTTTATTATTAGTAACCGATCTTTACATTATTTTTTGAAAGGTCTGGGTTAAATAAAATTTTGATAAATTCAGAAGGAATTTGAACTTTGCTAATGCAAAAGTTCACTAATAAAGTAGAGAAGATAGGATTTGATATCATTTATTTATTGATCCAGTTATATTTTATTTTAATATTTGGATTAGGAATTCACTCAGTTTAATGAATCAGTATTAGTAAATAACGTTTTTTAGAATGTTCAATATAAGTTTCAGAATTAATATTGCCTATTAGAAGATGGAAAATATATTTCAATTTACCTTTATTAATAATTGGATGAATTCAGGAGATTTTTTGTTATTTGTCTTTTAAACTTTTAAAAATTGAAGTCTTATCTTCTTTGAATCTATTTGTAATAAGATTTTTAACTGAATTGTTAATATCGATTTCATTCTCATTAAGAATATCAGTTAATTCTCCAACGGATGAAGGTGGTATATTTTTATCTAGAAATGAATATATGATTCTTCTTTCTAAGAATTCAAAATTATCATTTCCGATTTTGTGTATATCTTTTAGAACCAATTGTTTTAATGCCTGAAGATCATTTATTTTACTTTCATGATCTGATATTTCCTTTTCAATCTCCGATAGAGTATTTTTGAATAAGTCTAATAATAATCCAATTCTGTGAAAGTTTTTATTTTTTTTATTATAATATTCTGATATTGATTTCTCATGTTCTTTATACAGCTTTTCAAATTCTTTGAATCTTAATTCTTTGATCTTGTTATTTCTAATTGAAAACCCATCTCTAGAAAAAGCCATATTCATACTAAAATTTGAAGCTAGTTTATAGTATTTTCTATCTGGTGCTCCTAAGTTACTTTCTTGTGTATATGTTTCTATTAATCCAGAGTCTTCTAAAATTTTCATATGGCGAAGAATAGATTGTTGTCCTATCCCAATAATTTTTGATAACTGATTAAAGTATAACGGTTCTTTTGCTAGCAAAAGTAAAATTCGTCTTCTAGTTGAATTTCCCAAAATATCTAAAATTAAATCAGTGCTTAATTGATCATTTTTATTATTAATATTTGATACAATTCCAGAATTTGCTTTGGTTTTCAAATCAATCTCCTTTACTAGTAACTCTTCTAATTTTAATGCATACTACCAAAAAATAATGAATTTTATCGAATTACATCTCAGGCATGTCTCCATTCATTCCTGCACCCATGCCTCGGCCATATGGTGGACCGGCTGGTGTCTTAGATTTACTTGATGCAATTACATTATCTATTCTAAGTATCATTGATGCTGCTTCTGTTGCAGCATTAATTACTTGTTCTTTTACAGCAAGGGGTTCAAATATTTCTTTTGCATATACATCAGAAACCTTTCCATTGATAACATCTATCCCATACTTTGGTTTATTGCTAGTAGAAACTTTAGTATGTAGCTGAACTTTGCTATCAATTATATCCATGCCTGCATTTTCTGCTAAAGTTAAGGGGATTGATTCAAGTGCTTCAATAAATTTCTCTGCAGATAATTGTTCTCTACCACTTAGTCTATTAGACCATTCTCTAAGTCTATGAGATACAAATGCTTCAGGTGCACCAGCTCCTGTAATAATATAAGGATATTCAACTACATCTTTTACACTCATGAGCGCATCGTGAATAGACCTCTCTACTTCATCAATGACTCTTTGGGACCCGCCTCTTATTAAAATAGTTACAGACTTTGGGTTTTTGCATTCTTCTACAAAGACCCATTTATCATTCTCAATTTGTTTCTCTTCCACCAAATTAGCATAACCAAGATCCTCTTTGGTGAGATCATCAAGGTTTGTAATCAATCTAGCTCCAGTTGCCTTTGATAATTTGAACATATCGCTTTCTTTTATCCTTCTAACAGATAATATCCCTGATTTAGCCAAATAATGTTGTGCCATTTCATCTATTCCTTTCTGACATAATACTACATTAGCTTCTGTGGCCGAGATTTTGTCAACCATTTCTTTTAATATTGTATTTTCTTCATTAATGTATTGCTGAATTTGTTCAGGATTATTAATATTTATTTTTGCATCAAATTCAGTCTTTTCTATTTCTAAAGGACAGTTAAGTAATACAATCTTCGCATTTTCAATTCTCCTGGGCATGCCACCATGAACAACTTCCTTATCTAGCACAAATCCATTGATAAGTTTAGTATCTTTAATTGAGCCGCCCGGTTTCTTCTCGATTTTTATATTGTCAATATCTACTTTGAACTTTTTGTTATTAGATTCATCAGATACTTCCAAAATAGACAATACTGCATTTATGACTAAATTTGACAATTCTGGAGAATTTGTAGATATGAGTTTGGATGACATAGATGTAGTAGCAATTTTTTTCAAATATTCTTTATCTGTAGGATCTATCTTTTCTGCAATTTCTTTTAATAATTCAATTGCTTTTTCTGCACTTTTTCTATATCCTTCTACAATGACAGTAGGATGAACTTTGTTGTTTATCAATTCTTCGGCCTTTTCCAAAAGCGAACCTGTCAAAACAACAACTGATGTTGTACCATCACCAACTTCATTGTCAACACTTTTAGTTATTTCTACCATAATTTTTGCAGCAGGATGTTCAACATCTATTTCTTTAAGAATAGTAGCTCCATCATTTGTTATTGTAACATCACCTAACGTATCAACCAACATTTTATCCATGCCCCTTGGGCCTAGACTAGATTTGACCATTTCTGAGACAAGTTTAGCTGCGATGATATTATTTCGTTGTGCATCTTTATCTTTTGTTTCAGTAGTTCCTTCTTTCATTAAAATAATTGGGACTTGAGATGACACCATATTACACCTCTTGTTACTAACATTATAGATGTATCTTTTTATATATTTTTCTGAGAATTTACTCACCTTTCATTATTACTATATAAAACCTTAGAATATTCTTTATTAAACACATCATGTGAGTAACAAATAAATAATAGATAACATTTATTTTAGGTAGATATTGCATATGGCAACATCTCAAGGATCTCGAAAAAATAAAGAAATAGAAAGAAGAGAAACGATGATGAGACGACCATTCGATGAGCTTTTTGATAACTTTAGGCAAGATATGGAAGATACATTTTTTGCTCCTTTTATAAATCCGCTAATATCTGCTGGAATACAACAGGGAATAGAATCAATTGAAACACGCATCCCATTATGTGACATTCTAGATAAAGGAGATAGATATTTAATTTCATTAGAAGTGCCAGGTATACAAAAAGACAAAATAGAAGTTAAAGCAACAAATGAATACATTACAATTTCGGGAATAGAAGAAGGAAGAAACGAAAAGGAAGATGGTAATTATGTACTAAAGGAAAGAACCTATAGATCATTCTCTCGGAGGATACCATTTTCAGAAAATATCATACCTACTGAAATAGGCGCTACAGTAGAAAACGGTATTTTAAAAATTGAGATACCTAAACAAAAACCTACATCCATTGAGGAAACTCAAATAAAAATAAAATAATACACACAACAGAAATCTTTATTTTTTATAGATGGGCCGACCCAAAATAGTCTCGTATAAACAATACTGCTAATTGATTTTTATCTTTAACATTAGACCTTATTTTATTTTATAATTATAAAATAAATTTACCTTCACTATAATCCTTTATAGAAAACTTTCTCACTTTGTTGAAAGTAATTAAGATTAACTAGCGATTTTAACAGTCCTCTTATAATTATATTATAAATAGGAGTATTACCAAATGCTACATATATTTTTTCAAAATATGAAAAATATGAGCGATCTTCAAATCTATTTATTATTTTTTCGCGAATAATTTCGTTACTATCATCGTGGTGAATATTGTCAATAGTATCAATGGATCCTATCTTTTTACTTATCAGGATTAACTTATCCATATCGTTTGCTGATTCCTCATCTTGTGGAACTAAAGTTATACCATTAGAAGAATCTACTTCAATGGTTTTGATTAAAAGTTTTTTATTTTCAGGAATAATTTTAGCTAATTTATTAAATATATCAGTTAAAAAGAATTCAATCAGATTTGTATCGACATAATCATAATTTTTATTCTCAGAAGAAGATTTGGTTAAATACTTCTCAATTTCATAAAATGGTCTGAGATACGTAGAAGGCAAATGAAAATATATAAAATAATCTCCAGTTTCTCCAGCTCTTTGCTTTTCAATAGTAAAATTTACTATATGACAAATATTATAAATTGAATTGATTGTTGAAAGCAAGTTTTCTAATTCATATGAATTTAGCTTTTTGTTGGGAATAAAATGTATAAGATATTTATTGTGACTCATCAAGTTCTTTATGCAATAATTACTTATTAAATTTTTGTGAAGGTAAATTATAAAGTAGTTATTACTAATTAAGGAAAAAATATGCTAATAATATTCTAGATTTGACGTAATACCACCGCTGACATACCACATAACTTCAATAATAGAATTGGTACATCCTATAGTCATATATCAGAGAATACAATTTCTAATACTATGGAAAAAGTTTAGTCTTTAACATTGTTGAATTCTTAAATTCTCATATCCTTGTTATTACTCATATATTCACACACATTATGTGAGTAAGATATAAATAGTCTCTTGTTAAATATATTTTTCAAGGTGATAATTCAAAACTGTTATCGACCTATATTAGTAAATTTAAAAATAAATATGGAAATAAAGAAAAGAACATCAATGAGAACAAAAACCATTCATTAGAAATTTGGATGAATTTCGCGAAACAAGACAGGTCTACTGCCATTGTTACTGGAAGTACAAGAGGGATAGGTAAAGAAACTGCATTACTGTTATTGCAAAAGGGACTACATGTAATTATATCTTCCAGAAGTCAACAAAGTGTCGATAATGTTATACAAGAAATTCATGACAAATTTCCTTCTAAAAAAGAAAATGTTTTAGGCTTAAAGTGTGATGTTAGCAAATATTATGATGTAAAATCTCTTGTTCACTTACAATTACTATATCATTGGAACTAAATATAGTAATAGGATTTTGATAGCCATGATAGTGTTTAATAATAACCTAAAGCAAGTTAAAATATTTTGTAAAGTATAAATTTTTTAATTAACAAACAAGATATATTATTAATTTATTTATATTGATTTGAGACATTAAAATATATTATATTGGGTAATTTATCAAATATCATGCAGTTTTCCATTGATGATTTAAAAATATTGTTATTGGTATTAATTATATCCTCAATTATTTCATCAATTGTAGTTTATCTTTTAACTTTTACCTTTAAGCTTGAACTTCAATTTATTTTTAGTAACTGGGTAATCGATATTAGTGCAGGATTAGCATTAATATTTTCCCTCATTCTCATAATAAGAGAAAGAAATCGAATAAATGAAGGAAAAAAATATGTATCACTATTTATTGCAATATCACTTTGGTTTTTAGCCGAAATTGTATATACATATTATCAAAGCATATTAAGAATTGATGTACCCTATCCGTCTTATGCAGATAGTTTATGGTTATTAGGCTATATTTTTATGGGTTATCATTTGTATTCATCTTTTTACTATTGGAATAAAAAGAAGAGATTTAGTGAAAGTTCAGTATTTATAATTACCATTTTTTCAGCACTGCTAATACTTTATTTGGTTCAGTCAAGTGCAATAACATATTCAAATGATATCTATTTAATCTTAGTTGATATATTATATCACTTAGCAGATGGAATAATATTAATACCAGCACTTGTTTTGTTATGGAACTTACGTCATAAAAAAATTTTATATATTCATAGCGCCTTGATATCATTATTTGTAATATTGAATACATTTGCAAATGTTGGATATATTTTCACTTTTAATTCAGGAATAAATATTATTATAGAGTATGCATGGATTTGGGATTTGTTATATAATCTTTCTTATATTCTTCTTGCTGGAGCATTATTTTGGTATGATAGGTTAATACAGATATTAAATAAAAAAATAGACCAAAGTATCATATTAAATAGAAAACAATTTCAATTTTTATTGGAAAAACAGAATAAAGCTGAAGTAATACGAAATAATTCTTATTCATATATAGATAAAGAAAATATAAACGATACAATAAATACTTTGATAACCAATGCAAAAACCGAAATTTCGTTATTAACATTCATTCACAAAAAACATAGTCATAATTTAATCGTGAACTTTAATTCATTATTGACTGATTCTAATATTAGTAATACTCTAAAAATACGAATTTTATTTAATAATATATTTAACTTAAAACTTTTGTTATCTACAAACCCTGCTAACTTGAACATACAGTATGTAAAGATAGGTAAAATATTCAGATCTGATATGATTATTTTTATAATAGATAACCAACATTTGCTTTTTATAGATTTGAAACAAGATATTGATCCTAATAATTTCTTGGCTACTTACTCAGCAAATAGTAATATTATACTTCAATTTTCTAGCTTCTTCGAGAACTTATTGAACCTATCAGAATTAAGAGAACAATCACCTAAAATATAATGAAGGCCGTCCGGAGTAATACCGATAGCGGTTTAAAAATAATAGTCTAATATATGGTAATAAGGAGAATAAAATTTAAGATTTCCTTTAACATAGTAATAATATAGATGACATCTATCTATGATTGTTGTTAGATATTCATTATAGATGTTAATTTTTTGACTAGGTCTTGACTTTTTATTGGCTTTTGAATAAAGTAGTCTTCATTGATTGTTTTACCCAATGCTACTCGTGTTTTTCTAAAATCTTCATTGAACGTTGTGATTGCAGTTAAAAAACATATTTTTGCTTTAGGGTCTTGTTCTCTTATTTTTAGATATAGAATTCAAATCCATCCATTTTTGGCATCTTGATATCAAGAATTACTAAATCATAAAAATTGACTTTGTAATTATTCAATGCTAAAATAGGGTCATTAAATTCATCTACTTTAAATCCATTCTCTTCCAAAAGATTCTTTATTGTATAAGTGATATCAGGTTCGTCATCTACTAATAAAATCTTTTTAGTCATTGTTATTATATCAATCCATTAATTGCCTTGCTAATATTTTAGAGCTATGTCTATATTATCTCATAAGTCAACATATAATTTGCATTATTAGTAGCAAAACTAATCTTTTTGGTCCATCATGAATATTATTTTCCTTAACAATATAATTCCTAAAGTATTTGGTAATACTTAGATACGTACTAACTCTCCATCAAATAAACTTGTGTCATAATTTAAGTAGTTTATTGTTCTAAAATGCCGATTCTGTAATAAAAAATTCCTACACCTTATCAATTTCGCCCAAAGATTCATTATTAATTAATGCTTTATTACATATCTAATAAAGCATTAATTATTCGAATTAAATGATTATTTTGTATAGGTTTTCTGATAAAAGTATACACAGGAGAAAATTTGTATGCAATATCAAATATGGATTCACTTGCAGTGAGAAAACATATTTTTGCATTTATATCCCTTTTTTTTATCTCTATATAATTGAAGTCCATTAATATCTGGCATTTGTAAATCTAGTATTATTAAATCATAAAAGTTAGATTTGAATTCATCAAGTGCTAGTATAGGATTATAATAGGAATCTATTAAAAATCCAGTTTTTTCTAAAATTATCTTTAATACTAAACAAATGTCTGGCTCATCATCGACTACTAATATTCGTTTTTTTTCGTCCGTGTTAATAGTATTATTGCATACATTCCTATTAATTATTTATTATAATAACTTAATTACACGTTCTAATAACTTATACATGATGTTAAATATACTATAATCTATTCACCTGTACCGGAAACCGAAGATAAAGAGTATTAACAACAAATAATGGAAGTCGATTATATAGTATAAATATTAAAATTAATAGGACCTTAAAAATATTTGAATAGGTTTTTGATAATATAACAAGAAATCTTTTTCCCTTTATAGTAAGTAATTCATAGATTCGGTGGAATTCTCTAGAAATTTCAAGATACTCTCTTAATAGCTTAGTTTTAAGGAAATCTATTTCATATTAATTATTATATTACAGAATTACTATTAGTGTTATTCTTTTACTGGTAAGCTAAAAGTAAATGTTGAGCCTCTATCATCTTTATTTTTTTCATCATTATTAAATGCCCATATACTGCCACCATGCATTTCAATTATACTTTTGGAAATAAATAGTCCCAAACCCGTACCACCTGCTATAGGAGATTTAGTAGCAAATTTTGTAAAAAGTTTTGGCAATATCTCTGAATCAATACCTGTTCCTGTATCTTTTATGTTAACAATAACTTTGTTATTATTATTATTGATTTTTTTTGTTCCAACAATAACAGTAATACTACCTTCATCTGTAAACTTGATAGCATTGTTTAAAAGATTGGAAATGACTTGACTAAGTCTATTTTTATCAGCCTCTAAAATTATTTTATTATTATTGTTACCATTATAAAGTTCAAAAAACAATTTTATATTTTTTTTATTTTCTACAATCTTTTGTTCAAAATCTTCCATTATCTCTGCTATCAGTTCAATGATATCAAACCTTTCTTTCTTTAAAAAGAAAGAGCCACTTTCAATTTTTGCAACATTTAATATATCTTCTGCAAGTTTCATTAGTCTTTTCGAATTTCTAATAATAATATCAAGAATTTCTTCATCTCTCACTATGTCAGTTTTTCTGTCTCGAAGTAATTCACAGAGTCCAAGTATGGGCTGTATAGGAGTTTTTAGTTCATGTGCTGCTACATGTATGAATTCATCTTTTAATTGGTCTCTATATTTTAATTCTTCATTTGCTTTTTCAAGTTGCTTTGTTAACTGATTTTGTTTTTTAATATAATTTTTTATAGCTGTTATCATGGAATTAAAAGATTCACTTAGAAATGAAAGTTCATCGCCATTAACTTTGCTTTTAACCACTACGTTAAGATTTCCACTTTTAATTTGATATGTTGCATTAGTAAGTGCAAATATTGGCTTTAATAATTTTCTTATAATGTAAAGTATAAAAGCAGTAGTGACTCCAATATTTAATACAGCAAAAAGTATTTGTAGAAATATCGAAAATTGAGAACTATCTTTAGCATATTCTCCTAATTTTGTAACCAAAACATTTGAGGAATTTACTAGAGGTGTTACTCCTCTCTCTTTTATTTTTTTTATAATGTTGTTTATTTCTAATTCTGATGATGGCGATGATGATAACGATAAAGAAGACGGGGCTGATGTTTCAGATGCTACTACTTTTACTTCCATCGAACTACGGGTTTGACTTTCTTTTAAAATATTATTTGTTAATGCTGTTTTTAGCAAAATCCATTTCTGATATATGTTATCCCAATCATTAGAGAATTCATCAGGCAATGGTTTTAGTTCGATATCTGATATTTTTCCACCTTGTTTTAATGTCAATATGTTTGTCTCTAATTCTTTAATACCAGAATTAAGATTAGAAATATCGCTCTTATTTCCTAAGAAAAATTCTGCTGTATCATACATAAGATTAGATGAGAGAAATCGATTCTTACCTGCCATATTTATTGAATTTCCTATGTAAGTCATTTGTGATTGATAATAAGAAACTATAATCAAACTAATAATGATAAAAAAAATTTGAATAAAAACTAATATTCCTATTCTTTTGCCTATCTTAGAACGTAGGAGTTTGGAAGCGTCCGCAGAATATTCTAGCATGACTATATAAAAGGAAAGAACTATTTGGATATATTCATATTCTTTTTAAAGTTTTTACCTTAATTATTATTTAAAACAGTTATTATTATTTATAGTAATATTTTCGGCGCCGAAAAAATTTTAATTTAAAACATAGATTTTCAATATCTTAATAGGGAATGAAAAAGATTTTAATGATGCGTTGCCTATCGAGGTATTAGAAAACATTTGTTTTGAAATGTGTTTATTAGAGCATGTATAGTATGTGTTTGTCTCTTCTCCTTTTAATGCCTGAATCTAACACCATCTACATGATAACCCCATAAAAGGAAGAGCACCAATTATAGTTATTCCTACAATCATTCCTAGTATGCATATACTAAATTTTGTTATCTTGAACATATCTTATTATCCACCTTAGAATAGAAAAACATTTTCCACATCTAAAAACAATATTACCTATACATAAGAAACATAACCATGACCTTACAAAAAGGGGACGATAATATACATTAATGCATGTTGGAAGAAAAATAACAATTCACATTATGATTATAATATAATAGAACAATGACAATATTTAAATTTTTTTATCTATCAAAAAAATTAGTTAAAATTTACTATTTAGAAAGGAGTAAGACCGATAGGATGCTAAATGCTACTACACAGAGTATATAGCTTTTATTATTAGAAACTTATTTTAAAAGTAAGATAATTATAGAATAAAAGACTATTTCATTCAGAGTCGGTGGAAACCATGAGTATTCCATATGGGTTTAGTAACATAAGAAACTTATATCTCTAGAGTAGTATATTAATCAATTAATTTAATTATTTTTTATTTAAAGTTAAAACAATAACCAACTATTATTATTGAGGAATATTATCAATAACAATAGAAGGCCATGGAATTGTTGACGTCTTTATAACTGGTGTAATAACTCTAATAATATTCTATTTAATGATTAGAGATAATTTTGTTTATTTATTGTTAAAGTTTAAATCTATTTTCAATAAAATATAACTCTCCTCAATATGAGTAGTGGCAGCTTTGATAAAAATGAATGGAGAAACAATTCTACGAAAGGCTTAGTTTGTGGTATAATGCTTTGTCGCAACTCACCAATAAAACAATGTCCTAGATGTTTACTTCATTATTGCTTTGAACATGTAAAAACACATTTTCATCCAACAACAGCAACAGCAGCAACAGATTAATTCGAGAGACATATATGATAATTTAATAACCATTTAAGCCATGACCCATCTCTTGGGGATAGACACAAGGGTCTTTTTCTCTTATTTCGCTATATAATTCAAATCCATCCATTTTTGGCATCTTTATATTTAAAATTATTAAATCATAAAAATTAACCTTGTAATAATTCAATGATAAAATAGGGTCATTAAAAGTATCTAATGTAAATCCATTATTCTCTAAAATATTCTTTATTGTATAAGTGACATCTGGTTCATCATCTATTAATAAAATTTTTTTAGTAATTGTTATTATGTCATTTTTTTGATTTGGTATTCTTTTGAGTTGATAAAGCTAATTCTTGAATTTTTTTTGATTTTTGATTGTTCTATCAAGTTTTGAAATTTTGTATCCTAATTATCAAAGAGAATATCAAAGACAGTAAAAAATTTAAATTTTCAAACCAATAAAATCAAGTTAACCAAATTAATGGTATTATCAATTCAAATAATGATGAATTATTTCCAATAGATTAGTATTTGTTATTGGTTTTTTGACAATTTCGAGGTTTAAACCATTATTTATTACATTATCATATGCAGTTATTATTACCATTTTGATATTTGGATTTATTGTTGATATTTTATTAGATAGCTCGCATCCTTGCATTGGTGACATTTTATAGTCTATAATAATCAAATCAAATATACCTGGATGTTTACGAATATAATCAAGTGCCATCAGAGGATTAGAAAACCCTATCACATCATAACCGTTTTCTTGTAGTATTACTTTAAATCCCATAATGATATCCTCTTCATCATCCACTACAGCTATTGATTTATATTGTAACTCCAAGGATTATCTAATATATTTATTATAAAAGAGATATTTAATCATTTAATATAATTTATCTACTCCCTCGCTCCCTCTCTTAACGTATCTATCAAATTGATAAATAACCATTTTTTTGTGTATATTGTAAAAATTGCTAAATCTTGACCCATGGCTAAATCAAAATGAGGCTACAAACCAATTTGAAAATCAGTTGCTATCTATTCAAGATAAACATCAGAACCAAATACGACCTAATTTACATCATCCCACCTATAATGAACGTCATCAAAAAATTATAGAATTGATAGATTGAACTTTGGAGAAATATAAAGAAAAAGCAGAAATAGATAATATAAAAAAGAACTAACAGAATGAAGATATAATAATAGATAATATCATCTAGGAACTTGACAAAAAAAGAGATATAGCTATAAACAAAAAGAAAAAAGCTTTATTAAAAGATGAAATCTCAATTTATAGATTAGAGGAAAATACTCTTGATTATGTTCTTTTCATAATCTGTGAATTGGCAGGTAAATTGTATTAAAATAAAAATAAAATAAAAGATTAAAATTAAATTATTTTATTTAAAAAAAGTTACCATTAATGAGGTGACTTTTCAGACCCACAAATTACAAAAGATAAAGACTGGTTATACCCTCTACAAATGATAGGCTTAGCATCATTCCTTTTGTCGTTTGATATGTCTATTCTAGGTAGCTTGTCTTTCATTAATCTTTACCAACAGTCAGGCGATGCTAAAATACTATACTTTGCACAATATTCTGCTGATGTTTCAGACGATGCACCTGTCATTAAATCATGAACTACCATGAAAACCAACATACCAATAAAGAAGAGACTGATACCACTAAAAGCAAATTTTAATGCTTTTTTAATAGGGATTATTTTAGGCACTGCGGATAACATCATTAACTGAGACTATATCTTGTTCTATATAATTATTATAGTCTATTATTCGAAATGAGAAATACAAATTTATTTAACAAAATCTTTTATCTTTCCACTTTATATTAAAATTGATAGAAATTGCTTTTTCTGTTGATTTCAGTATGGGTGTTAGTGTCACGTCTAACACCCACATTCAATGATTATTATGCAAGTACCTGAAACACGTATTACTTTTAAAAAAATAATTTTTTTATATGTAGTACCTATTTGCGAAATTTTTCACGAATAACCAAATGTAGATTATAACAGTGGAAACTAATTGGTAACATGTTACCATTTAAGTACTTCTTTTTTAATAAATACATTAGAGAATGTCTGAAATTCCTTTAAACAAATTTGAAAAACGGGATTTAATTTTAAGGCTATGGGATGAAGGGAAGACATATCGAGAAATATGTCACATGGCTCATGTATCCCCGCGGGATATCAAACCATTATTAAAGGAAAATGAGAGAAGAAAAAATTAGAATATAGCAAAAGAAAAGGAAATACGCAAGAACCAACAACAAAAAAATTATCTCTCAGTAGCAGAGCTTTTGTTCTCTTCAAAGAAGGTAAAAAAATTGATGAGGCCAAAGTTTTACTAGATATTCCATTTAAACTAGCTATTAGATATTGGAAGCAATATTTAAAATCAATAAGAATGTTTGAATCTTTTGAATTTTATCAAGACCATAGTTATGATATACCAAGATTCTTATCAATAAACACTTTTATGAAACGAAATAACATATCTGGAAATGATGTTGTTAATGTTTTGAGAGAAGCAAATGATGTTCGTAATTTGAACCAAAAAATTTCAAATCT
>DATDKD010000085.1:0-4143 GCA_036520175.1 Nitrososphaeraceae archaeon | reverse complement strand
CTGGACACCAGCAGTTTCGGCTGCAGCAATTGTTTTTATTGCTGCTGCTGCATTTGTCCCATTCACGATGAGTCCAATACGTTCGCGTGTTGGCCGTCGACTTGGAGAATCTTGTAAATCTGAATCTTTTGTCAAATTTTAATCTCCCATCTTATTTACTTATCCATTTCGAGAAATCTCACATTAATGGAATAAAGAACATGATACAGAATTAAGTATTGCAATGTATGTGCTCTACTAAATCGCTGTTATTAAAAGCATCTTTTAGGTAATTACTAATAATAATAATAATAATAATAATAATAATAATCATCATCATCCTCATCACCATTTTTTCATTAATAAGAATTACAGATCTGATATTGTTTTTTAACAAATTCTATTTCTATAAATTAAGTTATTATTTTTCATCATAGATACAATAGCCGTAGGATTACTATTTCTATTTTTATAATTTAGAATCAAATTGTTACCTTTGATATAGAAGGTGTTATCTGCTTGACTCAATTGAGTAAATGGGTTCTATAACTAAAATTTAAGGCTTGGAGGGCTTCGAATTCTCATTATGGAAGGGTTAGGTAACATAATATTTAAGATTTTATTTTGATAAACCTATATTATTAGACTATAAATCTGATAGAGGATTAACGATAAGTATAATGATATTTTGTTATTTCATTTTGTAACTTAATTTCTATTTTCTATTGTATTATAAAGAATAAAGATTCGCTATTTGGGTACCATAACATTAACCATAATTCTTTTCTTACATATAATAAGCCAAAGGTTAAATGACAATTTAAACTCTAAAGGTTATGCAGAAATATATTCATTTAATATATTTTATGTTAGTAATTTCTATTATAGGCTCCTTAACGACTTTTACAACATCCATGGGGATATTATCCTTAGTTAATCCAGTCTTAGCAGAAGAAAAACAAGTTGAAAAATCCCAAGATATGAAAAATATAGTGCTACAAGATAAAAGAGAATTACATATAAATAATGATAAAGTCAACGTTGAATTTGCAAAGAAAGACAAATCTGATTCAGACTTGGCTAATAATAATTGTAAATCCAATAAAGTCCTCAAAGGTGCTTCAAATAAAAAGGATTTAAAAATACTTTCCGAATGTGAAAAGGCAGTAGGAAAGGTAAAACATGTTCAAGAAATGCCTGATGGAGATTATAAATTTTTATTGAAATTAGATGAAGAATACAAATCTCTTTTAAATAAAGATAATAAGAAAAAGACAGGAGGAAATCTTGTGGTAGAGATTGTTCCTAAAGATCAAGATTCTAAATATATAGAATTACCTGATAAAGGAGACAAGGTAGAAGTATGGGGAGCTTGGGTTATAGATAAACCAAAAGGATGGAATGAAATTCATCCCGCATGGAAAGTCATAGTAACTTAGACAAAATAAAATCATTTTGTTACATTTAATTTATTTTATTAATATTTTTATTTAAAAATTATCTAATAATAATTATAAAATATTTACTAGAATAATTAAATATAATTTAATTATACAA
The DNA here is from genome assembly GCA_036520175.1 of Nitrososphaeraceae archaeon. Taxonomy (GTDB): domain Archaea; phylum Thermoproteota; class Nitrososphaeria; order Nitrososphaerales; family Nitrososphaeraceae; genus TH1177. Next base: position 2,607 of record DATDKD010000085.1, on the reverse strand, counting down.
TGTTAATAACAAGTATATAGTAGTTAATATTTATGAACAAAATTTTACTCTTATCATTTGTATCAGTTAGTTTGACAATTGTATGTTTGATTTCTACAAATCTCATCTTTAATAAAATATATGCAGAAATATTTGATTTCAACGAAAAAGATTATTACTCCTCCTCAGATAATGAGCCTTTAAATTCTGGAGAAAAACAAACAAATTCTAAAGCTACAGCAACGGAGGGTGATTACTCTTCTGGAGATGAACCCACCAATTCTGGAGAAAAACAAACAAGTTCTGAAGATACAGTGAAAGAGAATTGCATAAATAATCAGGAAGCATCTGTTCTACAAACACAAACATCACCTGATTCAGATACTTATTTAAATAATTTTCATTTTATCAAAAAATTTGATAGAGAAGGTAATCTTGTAGATAGTTGGGGGACAGTAGGATCTGGTGATGGACAGTTTCTTCATGCTCATGGAATAACTGTTGATTTACAAGATAATGTTTATGTTAGCGATGGAGAGAATTGTAATATACAAAAATTTGATAGTAATGGTAACTTTATTACTAAATGGGGCACAAAAGGAATAGGTCCTGGTAAATTTTTACAACCTGAAAGTATGGATGTAGATTCTTTAAATAATGTCTATGTTGCAGAATATTCAAATAATAATATACAAAAATTTGATAGTAATGGGAATTTCTTAACTATGTGGGGACAAGGAGGGGAAGATATAGGCGAATTTAAAAAACCATGGGGTGTGGCTGTAGATTCAAAAGATAATGTGTATGTTAGTGACCAAGCACTTCCTAGAGTTCAAAAATTTGATAGTGAAGGAAATTTCATAAAAATGTGGGGAAAAGAAGGATCAAAGAAAGGTCAATTTGTACACCAACATGATGTCACAGTAGACTCAAATGATTATGTCTATGTCACGGATGGTAGACAAAATTCCCGAGTATCAGTATTTGATGATCAGGGTAAATTTATAAAAATGTGGGGAAGTGAAGGAAAAGGTGAAGGTCAATTCATTGAAGATCATGGAATAGTTGTTGATGCAGAAGGTAATGTCTATGTAGTAGATACAAGGAACGTTCGGGTACAAAAATTTGACAGTAATGGTGACTTTATATCAACGTGGGGATCCCTTGGATGTAAAGATGATCAATTCTTAATTCCTCATGACATAGCAATAGATTCTAAAGGTTATCTCTATGTTACCGACAGTGGAAAATCACATTTTAGAGCAAATTATGATTGTAATCAAGGTAACTATAATAAAAATAAACTATAATTAATTTAATTTTTATTATAAAGGATACATTGTATAAAGTAAGACAATAATTTTATAAAATTAGTAAGAAACTGTAACTTAAAATGATAATTTCTACTTTTATTATGCTACAATTAAATCTAATGATTTGGTATTTTAATTAAGATTATTTTTATAGGCTCTATTATATTTTTCAATTACAAAGAAACTTTTCTTTGGATTATATTTCATTATATATGATAATACTTTATAATATTATGTATTCCAATTCCACTATCATATAACTATATGATCTTTCGAATTCCTGAAATATTTTAAATTTACTAAAGTAAATATGAATCTAAAAATATTCCTATCAACTGTACCTATGATCTCTTTTATTATATTTGGACTACTTTATATTACAAATCAAAACGTTGATGCATTTGATGATTATGGAATTAGGTTTATTGCTTATTTAGATCCTTATCAAATAATATCAGAAGAATATATGGATCATGACTTAGATTCACACGGTATTGTATATCTGTCAATTGATCCTTTCTTTGGTGAATTATCATATGAAGTATTTTTTGAAGGTATGAGTTATTTAGAAGGTGATGATGTAGAAATTGTTCAGATACATCTGGGAATTCCCGGTCAAAATGGTCCTACTGTCTTATCCTTTTGTAATGAAAAGACGGGAGTAGGGCACTGTAGAGAAGGACCAGGCTTGTCGGTTGAAGGCATTTTAACAGAAAACGATTTAGAAGGTCCATTAAAGGGTTCATCCTTTAGTGAATTAATTAGATTAATTGAATCTGGTGAATCATACGTGTACGTTCAAAGTCGTGATCATCCTGAAGGAGAAATAAGAGGACAAATATTTTATTAATTGAATAATTATTCGTAACATATTATCTAATTTAGATATTTAATTGATAATATCAAGTGTTATTGAATCATGGTATTTCAAATTGGTATTCTTATGAGTATTAAAATGAGAAAACCCTAAAGATCCAGGAGAGTGGATTGCTCATAAAAGAAGAATGGTATATCTATCATAATGGTATATCTATCATAATGGTATATCTATCATAATGGTATATCCTTATTTCCTAAGTTTTATAATCTATTATTTATTAAACTGAAAAAATATAATGAAGAAACCGTTATAAAGTTAATCGTGTTATAGTATGGGTTCACCTCTGTCAGGTTCTATTGAATAAACCAATTGGATAACTAAAATCGAAAACTTGGAGGGGCTTCGATTTCTCATTATAGCAGGGTTCGGTAACATAATAGATAAAGTTTTTGGATAAATTTTTAAATCTATTTCCTTTGACTTTAAGATATTATT
>DATDKD010000084.1:0-4799 GCA_036520175.1 Nitrososphaeraceae archaeon | reverse complement strand
GTATGTAAGTTTCCATTGCCAGCGTGTCCATAAAATATATAATCCAATTTGTACTTTTTGTATATCTTTAACAGAAATAATGTATAGTCATAGAGATATTCAGGATTGACTATAGTATCTTCGATCAAACTAATAGGCTTTCTACTTCCAACTGTCAATTTCATCACATTATTCAAAGCATTTTTTCTTGCTGCCCAAATTCTTTCACAACTAACATTATCCGATGTCACTTCCAATATTTCTCCATAACCATATAATTTTTCTTTACATAATTGTATTTTTAATTCTATTTTAACAATGTCGTCTCCAGCAAATTCTATAAAAAGGAGAGTTCCCGCATTATTGTTATTATTAACTTTAAAATTTAATTTATTGCTCACTATTTTTTCATAACATAATACAGAATGATCAAGTAATTCCAAAGATGTAGGAAAGAAACTTAGAATTTTAGGGACAGATTTAACTGCTTTTAGAATGTTTTCGAATCCTATAACCATTACAGTTTTATAAAGTGGCAAATCAAGGATTCGAAATTTAGCTAAAGTTGTTATCCCTAGAGTACCTTCAGAAGATGCAAATATTTTATGAGGTAAATATCTTTTACTATTATCAATTATAGTATCGATTCGATACCCACAAGAATTTTTTGTTACCTTGGGAAATTTTAAAGAAATATATTTTAAAAGATCAGACGAAAATAATCTGAATAATTGATTGATTTTGTTTGTTCTAAGAGAATGATTTTCTTTTTTTGCTGAATCATGTATAGAATAAGCTTTTTTAAATAAAGGCTCTATAAATCCATTCGAATATATAATTTCTATACCGTCTAGAAAATCAATTGTATTTCCATATCCCAATGCATGGATTCCACTAGAATTATTTGCTATCATACCTCCTATTGTACAAAAATTACTGCTTGCAGGATCAGGAGGGAGAAATTTACCTTTCTTTTTTAATTCTTTATCCAATACTGCCTTGACAATTCCCGGTTGAACCATTACATAATCATTTTCAAGTTCATTTATTTTATTCATGTATTTGGTAAAGTCAAGAGAAATACCCGTGCTTAAAGACTGTCCTAAGAGTCCCGTACCTGCTCCTCGGCCAGTAATAGCTAAATGGTTATAATAAGCATATTTGCAGATATTGGAAATATCTTCTCTATCCTTGACTTGTATAATTGTACTGGGAAGAATCTCAAACTCACTCGCATCAACAGAATAAATTTTTTTACTCCAGTCATCAGAGAGAACATTTCCTTTCGCGATGTTTCGCAGATCGTCATCAATTTTTTGTTGATGCATAAAGAAATAAGAGAGAGTATAACTATAAAGTTTTTATATAATAAAAAAATCTCTATATAAAACTAATTAAAGTAGACATATTTAATAATTACTTTAACTATAGTATAATATGGAATATTGTTTTAGGTCGATAAGATATTGTCTTGTTTGCAAAGATTATGTGATTTGTAAAACATATTCCCAAGAAATAGATTCAGTCAAATGTCCTAATTGTAATTCTACATTACCTCCAATAATGGAATTTTGCTTGATTGATAAACCTACGTATATTTCATAATTTTCTTCTTTTACCATATAGCTAACAAATCTAATCGGTTCGTAACCTATTGAAATTGCTTATATTTTTTATCAAAAAGAACAGCATTTCGAGATAGGAAAATATTCTATAAAATGTTTTCTCTCTTATCTACTAATTATTATTATATAAAAAATCAATGCTAAATTTAATCAAATAGTTTAAGTTAATAACAAGTAAAATTTAATTAAATGAGGATTGGCTATAACAAAGATAAAAGAAAAATATTTGACAAATATTTAAATGGATGTCCTTGTTGTCATCTATCGCGTTATGTAATTTTATCAGAAGATATTCAAGACCCCGCATATCATAAGTATGAATTTTATTGTCATAGTTGTAATGTAGTTTTTTCAGCTATACATGCCGTTCTTCCCATGGAGTTTAACCAAGAAATTTAATTATTCGATTGGTTTGTTTTTGTTTCCAATATGTAAAATATAAATTTAAAATTTCTTCTGGTTTACTTTTTTTTTGTTCTCTTATTGAGTCGAAACATAATCATTGCAGCTCCGCCCCATAACATTAAGGCGGGCAATTTTTGTTGAAAAAACCATGCTACTCCACCTAGGACTGCCATTAATATCCCTATAATCCCCAAGATTTGTTTAGTTTTTACCAATATCAACAATTAAATTTTTATACATATATATAACCTCACTATAGAATAAATTTTTAAAATTTTCATTTAACTAGTACGCTTAATAATTGTTATATGCTATTCATATAGTGTTTCTCAATATAATTTCCAAACATTAACGCCTTATAATCATCATAAGGTTTCGCTATTATTTGCATTCCTATTGGCATATTAGTTGGATAGGAGTGTCCAAAAGGAATGGTAAGCGCAGGAAAACCAATGCTATTAAATAGAAATGTATTTCTCAATAGTGATTCTCTAACGGTAAAAAATTTGTCCTTAATATGAACAATGCTTTCCGAAAGCAAAGGGGCAGAGATAATAGTAGTAGGTAAAACCATAAAATCAATTTTCTTATATAAAGATAAAAAACCTTTTTTTAGTTTTTTTATTGTATTTAGAGCTTCATGATAATCCCTTGATTTGATTTTAGATCCTTTTAATAATTGATCCCTAAGTTCAGGTCCATAATAGTTGAATTTTTTTTTAATTCCTCTTTTATGAATATTATATGCTTCGAAGAGTCTTACAATTGACCAAGAGCTAAAAAAGTCACTTGAGTTCATCTCCACATTGGTAAAAGAAAGCGCTTTATCAGCTGTCAATAAATTGACAAATTTATTAAAGGAATACTTTACTCCTTTTTCTAAGTAATCCAAAAAATAATTATAAGGAATTCCGATAGCAATAGTTTGTTTGTTTTGTAACAATAGCTTATTTAGGTTTAGTAAAGATAATTTTTGTATTTCCAATTCATTCATATGACTAACAAATCTTTCTTCTTTTTTTCGAATAGTACTAAATACAATTGATAGATCTATAGAACTAATACCCATTATTCCGATATGATCTAATGAAGGTGATAATTTGTACACTCCATAGTTGTTAATGGAATTTAAAGTTGGCTTGAATCCAAATATACCACAAAGAGACGATGGAACCCTTGTAGAACCTCCTGTATCGGTTCCCAATGCACAAGGTATTAACCCTCCTGCAACAGCTACTGCCGATCCACCACTCGAACCACCGGACATTCTATCTAATGAATATGGATTCTTTGAGTCTCCAAATAAAACATTTTTACCTGTAATACCTGCTGCGAATTCATTTAAATTATTTGTACCTATTAAAATAGAACCTGCTTTTTTCATACGTTTTATTACTGTGGAATCAAATTTAGAGATATGATTTAAGAATACATTTGAGCCTGCCGTTAATCGTACATTCCTAACAGCAATAATATCTTTGATAGAAAATGGGATACCATGAAGGGGGCCTCTATAAATTCCTCTTTTCAATTCACTTTCAAGTCTTTCTGCTTCTTGCAATGATTGTTCCTTTAAAATGGTTATAAAAGAATTTAGTTTTGGATTTAATTTCTCAATAGCTATTAAATAATATTCAACTAAGTCAGTAGGTTTTAGATTTCCATTTTTAATTTCTTGTGAAAGAGCAATAATAGAGCGACGTTTGCATAAATCGCTTTTGACCATATTTTCCGATTTGACAATCTAAAATTATTATAATAGTAAATATTATAAAATAAAAACTTAAAAAAAATTATTTTTTGAGAACAGCTGTGAGAGCTAAACTATTCCCTGATTTAAAGTTGAGAGGCTTTTTCGCGGTATTATATAATGCTAACCCATTGATTTCATCTAAAGTTATTTTCTTTCCTGTTACTGGATCGATTCCTGTCATTTTATTGTCAAAATTTACAACATAAAGCCCATTATCTTTGCTAAGGCTTTGAACTTTTTGTTTAGTAACTATTGCACCTTCATGATTATTTCCTTTTTTGTCTATAAATAATACTACGAACTTTAGGTTAGGTGTATCTGGAACATTCAGGGTCGCACGTCCATCTTTTAATTCACACGGTTCGAAATCTGCTAAAACTATGACACCTTTTGGTAATATTTTTCCTTTGAGTTGTATAGAATCTGACTGTGTTGGACAGGAATTATCTCGTTTGTATACCTTTTTGATTATTTTGACATTGTCATTGTCTCTATCATTATCTATATCTACTTTTATTTTATTTTTGAAATAGTTATTTGTCACTTGATTGGAAACTTGGACAAGTACTTGATTAATGTTATTACCTACTGCTATTTGTGTGCCTATTTGTTTGATAGCTTGATTTACTTGGTCTCTATTGCCTGATCCATAGAAGCCGGCTAGGTTTCCTAATGATTTTGCCAAATCACCAGAAGGATCATTAGTTATTTGATTAGATATTTGGTTAACAATCTGATTGACATTCCCGCCACCAGATGCAGCTTGATTGGCTATTTGATTGATTACTTGTTGAACATCCCCTGCATCCTCACTATCTGGGTCTACTGCAGATTTAGCAACCTGTGTTGCAGTTTGAGTGATTTTTTGGTCTATATCTGCTCCAAATGCTTGTTGCTTAGCTTCTTGTTGAGCTTCCTGCCCTATGTTAGCACCTGTAGCTTTTTGGTCTGTCTCTGTTTGAGCTTCCTGCCCTATGTTAGCACCTGTAGCTTTTTGGTCTGTCTCTGTTTGAGCTTCTTGGTCTACTTCTTCAGCA
>DATDKD010000083.1:0-24776 GCA_036520175.1 Nitrososphaeraceae archaeon | reverse complement strand
TGTATTGCCTATTCTTGTCGTAAGGCCTTGATCGTAAAGTGTTAAAGAAGAAGGATTACCATTTCTTGTATCAATTTTATCATCTTCAACTTTATGCCATATCTTGGTAGTATCTTCCAAATTTTTAACTACAACTATACCACATCTATTACAGATTATTTCTCCCGATTCAACATCAGTAATCATTCTGGATTCACTAGGATCACATATTTCACATTGAATTATGGATTGCATATTTTTTTTGTATTTATTATAATAATGGACAATCAAATATATAAATCTTATATCTCTTCTTATAAGATTTACATAAATAAATCTGAGTTCTTATTTAACATCCTGATTAACTAAAAAATATAACATGCATTCTTATACTGCTAAAATTTCTTACCGTTTCGCTTTCAAATTACAAATAGTCGTTTGAGAAATTTGTGTATAATGAATAGCATAAATAAGTTATAATTTATCGAAATGAGCTATGATTAATCAGTATTAATATTTAATAGGATTATACATTTTCATTAAATAATATTTACAAGTGTTTTAGTCAGAGTTTCTTGATCCCATGAATCATTGTAACGCATTCCATTAATATAAAAAGTAGGAGTACCATTTACCCCACTTCGTATCCCACTAAGAAAATCTTCACGTACCCTCAATGCAAAAGTATGGTTATAGAAATCATCTTGAAATCTAGACATATCTAATTCTAATACCTTGGCATATTCTAATAAATTCTCATCTTCTAGGGCTTGTTGATTTTCATATAATATATCGTGCATTTCCCAAAACTTATTCTGAGCACCTGCACATTCAGCAGCCTCAGCAGCATGTTGAGCATGAGGATGTATTTGACTCAATGGAAAATTGCGGAATGCAAAGCGCATCTTATTTCCAAATTGTTGAACCGTCTTGGCTACTATTAGATTAGCCTGTCTACAATAGGGACATTCATAATCTCCATATTCAAGTAAAGTTACAGGTGCCTTTTGTGGTCCCAGTAAATGATCTCGATTACTGTTTATAGGTAAAGTCAGTTCTGATTCCATCATTATGTTGGTGTACTTCCTTTTTGTTCTGTAGATTGAGGGAGTGATTCTAAAGCCTTCAATATGCCATCAGCGCCAGGATTGACCCCAATTGGTGAAACATAGCTATATCTAATTATACCATCTTTGTCAACTAAGAATAAAGCTCTTTCTGTGACTCCATCATTTTTGCGATAAACACCATATTTTTGTGCTATATTTCCTTTAGGTTCAAAATCTGAAAGCAACGGAAAGCGTAATTTTTTGTGCTTTGAAAAAGCAAGATGACACCAAACACCATCAACGGATATTCCAATGACTTCTGCATTGAAGCGTTGGAATTCAGGCAGAATTTCATTATATAAAGAGACTTCATCTCCACATACAGGAGAAAAGTCGGCTGGATAAAATAAAATAATTACTGGATTTCCCCTAAATTGATCCAAAGATACAGATTGATCTGGAGTAGTACGTAAAGTAAAGTTTGGTGCACTAGTACCAGGTTGTAGTGCATTGGATATTTGTTTTTGTTGTTCTGTTTGAGTAGACATATTGTTAAGTAGTATTCATATAATATATGCATTTAAACAAATTAGTATAATATTCCTACTTATTCAACATTAATTTGTCTGCCTTTTGGTTTTTGCTGTTCTTTCTTTTTGAAGTTTATTTCAAGAACTCCATTGTTATAATTTGATCTTGCACTATTTATATCAATATCTTCTGGCACTTCTATTTTTTTGTGATATTTTCTCTCCGGATCCTCACTTTTTATTTCTACATATTTATCATATGCATCTATTTTAATTTTATCTTTACTTATTCCAGGCATCTCTGCTACAATTTTAACCTCTTTATCTGTAGATGAGATATCTATTAACGGTTCTCTCTCTGCTGAAAGTGATGGTTATTCAAAGGATCCTCTCCCAGAAAAAGATTTAACGTTACCAAATTCTTGTATATTTGGCTTTCCGTCAGGCCCTATGGTCATAGAATAGCCATATACTATTGGACCAACTTCTCTAACTTTTGCACCTTCTGGTGTTTCGTATTCTTTAATTAGATCTTTTGGCACTTTATTTTCAATATTTTTAAATTGTTCAGAAAATGTTCTACTCATTTCTCTTCTCATTTCATCAAATTCTCTAAACATATCATCAAAGTTCCATCATCCACTACCTCCAAAAAAATCTCCTCTTCCTTCACGTCCTTTACGTTCGCCACTACTACTGCTACTCCCAAACAATTGTCTAAAGAAATTGTATGGATCTAAATTATTTGGAAAACTCATAATATTATAATGAATTACTTTCTAAAGTTAAAGAAAATGTTCCGTTTTAAGTTATTATAATCCTTTACAATAAAAAATACTTTAAAGAAAATTAAAGTTTTAACTATAAAACAATTAATATTAGATTAATTGATTAAATAAGTTGTCCACTATATATGCACAATTACATTTAATACTCATTTTGTATTGCTAATTAAAAATAAGTTCCACAAATGCTTGAGTAATATCATTGTAATATTAGAGGTATCTAATTATATAAAATTTCCTTAAATATTGTATTTTTTAATAAAAAGCTTAAAATTTTAGTGTATAAGATATAATAAACATAATTTATCTACAACTATTATATATAATATTTAATAGACTAGTTCATGTCAAAACCTACTATTGATATAATGAATCAAAAATTCATTTTGGAACTAAATGCTGCTCTTGCTATGGAAAATGCAGGAGTAGAGAGATTGCAGACGCGAATTGAAGAAACTAGTTTGCCAGAAGCAAAGCAACGGTTAGAACTTCATCTTGAAGAGAGTCAACAACACCAACAATTATTGCAACAGTTAATTTCTAACATGAAGGGTAATCCTACGTCGGAAAAATTAGGATTGCCATTGCCTTCTTATCCTCAAGATATGAAAGCAATGATGGATAAATCCATGACTAAACAGGAATATGAATTAAAAAGAACTGAAGAAGATATGATTGTAGAAAATGCAGAAGTATGTTGTTATCTTATGATGATACAAAAATGCCAAATGGCAGGAGGAGTTTATGCAAATGCAATAGGACCATTATCAAAAATTATGAACGATGAACAGGAACAAGCTGATTGGATAAAGACTCATTCACCTGGCATGCTTGCTCAGTTATGGCCAAAGATACAATCAGCTGTTGCTGCTAATGCTCCTCCTTTCTCCTTATAATAAAAAATAAGAGGTCAATATTAGAATGAAAGCATTAGTATATCATGGACCATGGGATGTCCAAATAGACGATAAACCTCAACCTACTATACAACATCCCGAAGATGCAATACTGCGTATTACATCAACTGCTATTTGTGGTTCTGACCTTCATCTGTATCATGGTACAGTACCAGGAATGCAACCAGGGCAAACGTTAGGACACGAATTCATGGGAATAATAGAAGAGACAGGACCAGAAGTACATGAAGTACAAGTAGGTGACAGGGTAGTAGTTCCTTTTAATGTTAATTGTGGTAAATGTTGGTTTTGTAAAAATAACATGTGGTCTCAATGTGATAGGGCTAATCCCAAAACAAAAGATATAGGAGCGGCTTATGGTTATACCCAACTATTAGGAGGATATGATGGTGGACAAGCAGAATATGTTCGTGTACCATTTGCGAATGCGGGAGCCTCACTAAAGGTACCTGAAGCTATTAAAACTGATGAACAAGTGCTATTTCTTAGCGATATACTTCCCACTGGCTACTTTGCAGCTGATATTGCAAATGTGCAGCCAGGAGATGATGTTGCAGTTTTTGGTGCAGGTCCTGTTGGCTACTTTGCAGTTATGAGTTCATTCTTAAGAGGAGCTGCACGAGTCTTCTCAGTTGATCATTGGCCTATGCGTTTAAACAAGACAAAAGATTTAGGAGCTGAAATCATTAATTTTGATGATGAGGATCCAGTTGATGTTATAAAAAAAGAAACTAATGGAAAAGGAGCCATTTGTATAGACGCTGTAGGATTTGAGGCTGTTGGACATATGGCAGGGAATATTAGTGATGGTAACGGTGGACTAATTAATAGTAACAACCTCAAAAGTAATAATAATAGTCACAAAAGTCCTAATCATGATCATGCTAAGATAACTAACCCTGAATATAATCCAGTTAATCCATTGCAAGTAATTACTTGGATGGCACAAGTTGCAAAAAAATATTCTACTATCTCAATACCAGGAGTATATGGATCAGGCTATGATCAATTTCCACTAGGACTATTGTTTAACCGTAACATTCAGATTAACATGGGACAATGTCCTGTCAAAAAATATAATGAGCGATTGCTTCATCTTATTGAAACAGGACGAATAGACCCAACTAAGGTAATAAGCCATAGAATGAAACTTGATGATGCACCTAAAGGATATGGTGGCTTTGATAAGAAAAAAGATATTATGAAGATTGTTCTAAAGCCATAGAAAGACAGATAGCACTGAATAATTCACAACCACCATATTTATTTAATAGTTTATCGTTACTAATTTCGGCAGAATAATAAACGTATTATGGTAATTTAATAGCTTTTTACAATTGAGTAGTTTCACCTTACTACCACCTTATATGTTTTTTTAGTAAAGAATAGTAAAAATAGAATGAATTCCAAAAGAAGTAGAATAAAGGAATAAGTACAATGGCGAATGTATATGAATTTCATACAGGGCTTATTATTATATTTATATAATTATTAAATACTCAAAAGTTTTATAGATAGGAAATATTGTAAGTATTATTTTGATTCTTATTTTAATTACCCCAAATTGGACAAGCATTCGCATATCGTAAACAATACAATTAATATTATAAATAGAGTTATAACATTCATAATAATCTTTTTCATAATCCGTTTAATGATTAACAAACAGATTTTTCATTAGGAAATTCCCAGGTTCACTGTAATATTGTAGTACTTCTTTGAAATAATAGCTAGTTAATTCATCAAATATGGTGATTTGAATTTTTTTAATGATAATTTACTTTATGTGTCTGTATTAATCATTTCCGATTAGTTGAACTACAATCTTTCTTTTCCTACTTCTTGTATCCATTTCTAGAAAAACAATCTGTTGCCATGTTCCAAGAGAAGTTTCGCCATTAATAAATGGTATAGTTAAGCTTGGACCGATCAATGAGGCCCTTACGTGTGCATGACCGTTGCCATCATGCCAAGTACTATCATGTTCATATTCAATTCCCTTTGGTGCAATTCTTTCTAGCATAGTGGGAAAATCTCTTTGAAGTCCTTGTTCATATTCGATTGTAGTAATTGCAGCGGTAGAACCAACTACAAAAAGTGTTACTAGTCCATTTTTCAATTGACTTTCTAGTAATATCCTATTAACATTATTTGTAATATCAATAATATCATTTTCACCTTTAGAATTCAAGAAAATAAATTTATTGATAATTTTAGTACTAGTCATTGTTGTTGATGTGTGAATAGTGTTATTTAATAATTAATTAGAAAATATTAGAATATTAAATTGCTGAACTCTATACATCAGTAATTGTCTGGATATTTAATTTTACAAAAACAACTCCTGTTATTCTATAATTTTTTAATAATAATATTTATCATTAGCGTTAATAAAAGATGCAATAGATCTTTTATTGCTTTACAGTTGTTAATACATTAAGAAAAATGTTAGCAATTAATAAAAACTATAGATTAGGATCAGATGAAAAAATTCTATAATTTTAATTCTATTATGTTAATTTTTCTATAAATTATATTGAACTATATATTAATAAAGGATAGAAATTGCCTTTTCGATAACTAGAATGATATTATCATAAATAGTAATAGACAGACAAGTGAATGAAACTGAAAATGAAATACAGGTAAGATTATCATTACAATAAAAAAGGAGTCAACTAAAGAATTGAATGAAAATGATACAATAACTGGAAATAAGGCACAAAATGATGCTCTGAGTAGGGAAATATCAATAACAAAGAATTAAATGATAATTGATGCACGTCGTTGAGGTTTAAGATTATTGATAAATGTAAAATATATTAAAAAAGTTAAAAGTATCTAGACTAAAAAGGAATATACCCAAATATATCCATCATGTTATTTAGTCAATGTTAAAGCATTATGCTGATAATTTTAAATTTTTACGTTCCAAAATAGGTTTTAAAATCGGAATATTAGTATTTATCCAAATTATTTTTATTATTAGTAGTTTTATCATTCTTACTTATTACCAATCACAATCAACCTACTTGGGAAATTCAATAAATATTGCTGGAAAGAATCGGTTTCTTACATCTAATCTGATGTTTAGTATAACCGAATATTTTATTGAAAATAATAGCGATTCTTCTAAAATTAATTATGCAATAGATCAATTGGAATCAAATATCTTAGTACTAAAACATGGTGGAAAGATATCAGAAATAGATCTTAAACCATTGCCATCAGAATTTTTGGATGATTGGTACAATATTTATCAAAAATGGAGATTATTAAAAACAAGCTTAACAAACCCTATAATCAATGAAAATCAAATAATCAATCCAGCAATATTATTTACAACAACAACAACTTCATCTACAACAGAGAATGAAATAGACACATTTATTAAAACAATACAAACAGGAGCATTACCTTTAGTGAATTCATCAAATGTATTAGTTACAAAATTAGGTGAACATGCAAAAAATAGTTCTCAACATTCGATATTTTTGCATATACTCTTTGCTCTATTAAATATTGGAGTTATTAGTGCTTTTGTTATTTACTTGAGTAAAAAAATATTAAAACCAATATTTGCTCTCACTACTGCAACTTCTGCTATAACTAAAGGAAATCTTGATGTATCTGTTAAAACCAAAGGTAATGATGAACTTTCACGTCTAAGTCAGTCATTCAATTTAATGGTAAACTCTATAAAAAATTTTATCACAAAACAAAATGAATTAACAAAGAAACTTGAAAAAGCAAATGAAGAATTACAATATAAATACTTAATAAAGGAAGAATTCATAAATGTGGCCTCACATGAACTCCGAACTCCTATACAATCAATACTCGGTCTATCGGAATTATTGCATTTCAGAACGATAAAAAATATTACTAACATTCAAGACATAAATATTCAAAAATATGAAGAAATTGTAGATGTTATTATTAGAAATTGTAGAAGAATTTTGCAACTAACTAATGATATATTGGATGTTGCAAAAATTGAAAGGGGATCTCTAATTCTAAATAAAGAAAAATTTGATCTCAGAGAAATGATCCTAGAGATTTTGGGAGAATATGAACATATAATAAAAAATAGAAATAATGTGAAATTTTTCTTTGAATCTCCTGAAAGTAACAACAATACAATAGAGGTAGAGGCAGATAAAGGTAGACTATCTCAAGTTCTTCATAACTTGTTAAGTAATGCCATCAAGTTTACGAAAGAAGGACAAATTACTGTTATTGTTGAAAGAAATGAAAATGAGATTATTGTTAGTATAAAGGACAGTGGATCCGGTATAGATCCAGAGATCTTTCCAAACCTTTTTACAAAATTTACAACTTATTCTCTTGGGAGCGGTGGTACAGGATTGGGGTTATTTATTTCCAAAAGTATAATCGAAAAACATGGTGGAAAAATATGGGCTACTCATAATGCAATTAATGGCGAAGATAGAGGGTCAACGTTCTCATTCAGTCTCCCTATTTAGTAATTATTTATTTCAAATAATGTAACTTTTCGGCGCCGAAAGATTTGGAGATATTAAAAATTTTATCTAGGGTAACAACTTCATAGATCAATATTTTAATATCGAATATTCTTCATTGGTGGCAAGTAATAATTAACTACTACTAATGCACAATATATTCTAGAATTACAAGAGGAGTACCTAACATTGATGATATAGTAATTACCAAACTCATCATATTGAAAGATCTAAAAATTAAAATTGATTCACTTTTAGAGCATAATAGTAACAACAAATAGATTACTTTTGTGTATGTAATTTTTTCTCTAAGACTTTAGTTAAAAGAATCACATTTTTAAACAAAATTTAAAGTACAATTTGTCTGAACAGGTTTCATCTATAGTCACACTCTAAGTACTAAGCTTGAATTTTAGTTATAGAAAAAAGTCCTTTTGGTTAATGGGAAAAGGAAATATAACTTGTTTGAGATATTTTTCTAAAGTAATTCATAATGGAAAAGAAGTAATAAACTTTGAATAAAAAAATGTTATTGAAGGATAGTAAAAGTAAAATGGTTTAATTATTTGGCTATTCAATGTGTTTAGGAAGGATCCTGCCGGTTGGACTTCTATACTATAGAACAAAATGGCAGTTCCATTCACTTGACCTTCTGCTACTGCTTTATATTGTGTCCCTGTTCCACTATTTGTTTGAACTGTTGTTTCATCTCCTGGTTCAAGTATAGTTGGTAATATCCTATTCATACATTGAGACGTAATTATTTCTTCTATGTTATTATAAAAGTTGGTAGAAAAATCAGAATTATAATTACCTGCAATAATTGTGACGTTAAATGGTAATGTGTTTACTACAGTAGCATTTACTTCAAATATATCACCTATGTGAATTTCATTAGGAATAGTATTATATTTTCAAGTTTAACTCCAGTGACTAGTGCATTTACTAATTCATCTAAAGTAGAAATAGCCGGATTTTTATTTGACTCTGCATAAGTACTTTGATGTATCAACAACACAAAGGATAATATTGCAATCATTGTTGATAACAGAACAATTGAAAATTGTTCAAATTGTTTTGTATTATATAATTTCATAAAACCAAATTATTGGAGTTAATAGATAACTCTTTTATGGTATAGGTTAGTTTTGAAAAAATATCATAAAGATTTTTTCTTTTAGAAACATAAAAATTAACTTATTTACTATATATAGATAAATTCACAATTCCTATTTGATATTTTGGCATGAAAGATTCAGTAGAATTTTAATAGTGCCTATAGAATTACATCTATAATATCAATCAACACATCTTTATGTATCCAAAATAATCTCTTTTAATGCATCTCCTCTTAATCATTTTTTCTATAAACTAAATCAAAAACTATTAATTATCTTAGATTATTATTTAAGTAGTATTTTAGTGTAACCAAAATATATTCAAGTTAATAAAATTGAATTATAATATATTATTAACAATTAGAATTAATACTTTTATGTCAAAACATCTATGTTAGATTGTAACTTGAAGATATCTTAATAGTGCCCAACGAGTACATCAATTTTATTAACCTTTATAAATTATATTTCACACGAATCATCATGACAAAAGTCAAATATGAAATAGATATAAACGCACCATTAGAACAAGTATATGAATATTATACCAATCCAGATAACATAAAGGAAGCCTGGCCACAGGATATTGTTAAAGAATCACAATCACTTTCAGGTTCGAAAAATGAAGAAGGGTCTGAAATGAAAGTAAAAGGTGAATATATGGGAAGAGAAGATGAGATGATTTTACAAGTAACTGATAAAGAACAAAATAAAAGACTAATAACAGAACAAAAGGATGGCCCATTTAAATATTGGAAAAGTGTACAAGAATTTAATGGAAGTCAAAATGCTACACATATAAGACATTCTATCGATTACGAATTACCAAATTCAGGAAAGATTGCGAATTTTCTTTCAGGAGATAGTGCTAACAATAAGATAGAAAAAGGATTACAACAAGCAGCTCAAACAGTAAAACAAAAACTGGAATCACAATCTGTCTAATCATAATACAAATAAGAATCTAACATCATAACACCTCTATATATTTTTTTATCATTAAAATTTTTTCTAACCACGACTTATAATAGTATTTTTAATTACTATGTTTATTCATTTTAATTAAAGAAATAAAAAATATTATTTTTTATATTCATATATTAAGTATTCAACGTTATCTGACCGTTGAATTTTGAGTAAAGTGATATTTATACACTTATTGTATGATATCCTGTTGCTCCATCTGGAAAGGGTTTATTTAACTCCGAACTTTGGACTTTTCCATTTTTGTCTGTCGCTCTAACTATGATTTTATAATTTTCTACTTTTTCTGGAATGAATCCTGTTGTCCACAATACCCAGGTATATCTAGAAAGAGGTTCCTTGATTTTAGCAGTTTTCCAAGTTATACCTCCATCTGTACTGACTTCTACTTTTGAAATTCCTTTATCCCCTCCAAATGCTATTCCTGCTATAGGTACTCTCTTACTCGATGAATGAGAATTAGTAGTAAAATTTTCATCTAGATTTCTGAACCTATTTCTTATTGGTGCTTGTCCGGGAATAACTATGGAGGATCCAGTATTATATTCAGCTATATTTGACCAACCATTTCTCTGCCAATAGCCCTCGTATACTTTATCCACTAATTCTATTTCTGTAATCCATTTTGGATTCATCATTCCATATAAGCCTGGCACTATCGCTCTAACAGGAAATCCATGCTTAGAGGTTAATGGAGCTAAATTCATTTCATATGCTAGTATTGTTTCCTTCATAAGTCCTTTATTCAATGGTATCCCCACATCATAACCATCAGAACATCTAAATACTATGTATTGAACACCAGGAAGAATCTTTGCTTTTTCAAGAATATCTTTGAGCCGTACTCCTTTCCATAATGCAGTGCCAATAAGATCTCCACCTATCTTATTACTTACACATTCTAAGGTTACAAATTCTTCAATTGCAGACATAGATTTTATTTCTTCATAACTCAATTTTAATGGAGTACCAACCATTCCTTTAATCAGCAAATTCCAAGAATTTACATTTACCTCAGGAACAATAGGATTTATATCTATTCTATAAAATAGATAAGTAGGTGTTATTTCTGAAGCAAGAAATGGAGCAAGTGTTGGATCTTTAAAGTCAGGGGATATTGATCGTGATTGTGGCGGCAATAAATTTGAGGTATCAGGTTCAATTTGTTGTTGTCCTACTTCTTGTAGTGAAAATAATCGATTTAACCCAAAATATATAATTGGAAGAGAAACTACCGATGCAATAATTAAACGAATAAATTCTTTTCTATTGTAATTTACTACTGTATTATTCTCCCTTACTTCTGGTTGGTAAGGTCCTTGTAATTTATCTTTAGTTTTTGTTTTTGTTTTTCTCGAAAACAATGAAAAAATTAACCCAAAAACTATTTGTGGTAGAATAAAAGAAAAAATAATATGTTGAATTGAAATTGTTTGAGATCCGCTCCTAATATGTATCATTATTACCATCATAATAGAAGTAATAACCAAAACAGCATAAGTTAATGCGAAAGAAGATATAAATTTCCATATATAGTTGTTCCATCGAAGCTTGTTATACAATTTAATTAGGAAAATTCCAATTAGACCAAAGATTATTATTGTAACTATTATAGAACCTATGAAGGCAGAATATTTTGCAAGTGGACCTAATGTATCTATTGCTTGAGATTCAAATTCTCCTGGTGTGAGTGAAAATAATGTTTGTGAGGCAAGTTCTGGTAGAAATACTCCGCCAACAAATACTTTAATCATTACTGCTACTGCAATAGATACAACTCCCGCAACAATTCCTAAAGCAAAGGAAAATAAGATAGAATTTGATCTCTCTGTCACAGAATTTATTAGATAATAACTGATTTAAGGTTTTTTAGATCATATTATTAATTATAAAATAAATGTTATTATTATAACATGGATAAAAGTCTATTTAAAAGTTAATATTAATTACGTATTATTTGACGCATATTATATTTAATTTTTTATTTATCTATTTCTTCCATATTACCCATTATCTTCATCATATCTGACATCTCTTGTTCATGTGTATTTATATTATCACTGGTTATATTCAATTGCATCAATGCTCCATCAATATTATTCTCTTTGAGATCCATTATAGCTTCCATTAAATGCATTTTTGCATTATCAAGAGATACACCGAAGGTCATATTTTTTCCGGGCAACATTATACTATCATTTCTATTTATTGATTCACTATTATTTTGGTGAGCTACTGCAAGATTATTAGATGAAGAAAATACATTATTAGAGAAAAAATTGATTGAAACAAATACTAAAACAACAAAGATCATTTTATATATATTTTTTTTATAGATGAAATCCATGTTGTTTTCATCATTAAATACTTTCACAAATATTATTTAAATGTACTACAGTTATTTTAGTTTACAGAGTATATACAACATTAAAATCATCTTTTCTGTCTATCAAATTAGTGAATCATAGAAAAGAAATTAAGGCCATTTTAAAGTCATGATTTAATATCATATTTATTAAAATAACTATTTTATAGTATCATTGTATATTTGATAATAATAATTATAATTTTTGCCTTTAGATAAATAACATGTTATACATACAATAATTGTTTTTTATAAATTAAAGAATCATATTATGAGTTTTTATTTTGAGAATTACTCATGTATAAAGAATCAACTTCATATCTATCCATCCGAACCGCCTTTTTAGAATTAAGGAAAAATATTTCTGTGCAACCCTTGTATGAAACAGTCAATACTAATCACAAGTCATTGGGTCGGAGTTTATATAATGCTATCAATTCAACTGTTAATATTCCATTGCATGATTCTTCACACATGGATGGTTTTGCAGTTCTGTATGATGATATAAAGAATGCTTCTAATTTAAAACCCATCATCCTTAAAGTAATAAGCGAAGTTAAACTTGGAAAGATAAAATGTGAACCTTTGGAACCCGGACAAGCTGCCAGAATTCCAACAGGTGGATATTTACCTCCAAAGTCAGATACAGTTGTTCCTATTGAATATTCACAATTTAATGAAATGGATAGATCAGTTAGAATTTTTGCTGAATTTCCAAAAGGATCATTTATTTCACCTGCAGGAAAGGATATTACTAAAGATAAATTAATGTTTAAAAAAGGACACTTATTACGAATTCAAGATATATCTTTATTAAATAGTATGAGAGTTAAAAAACTAAATGTATATAAAAAACCAAAAGTTGCAATAATTCCAACTGGAAGTGAATTAACCAATGATATTAATGAGGTTGCTTATGGAAAGATTCTCAATACTAATGGTCAAATAATTTCTACATTAATAGAAGCTTCTGGCGGAATACCTGTTGATCTAGGAATAACATCTGACAATGTGAAAATGATTAAGAGTAAGATAAACAATGCTTTATCTCAAAATGATATTGTTCTTACTATAGGAGGATCATCAGTTGGACAAAAGGACCTCATTGCAGAAACTATCAATTCGATGGGAAAACCAGGCATTCTTGCTCATGGAATTAAACTTGACCGGGGAAGAGTAACTAAAATAGCAACACTAAAATCTAAACCTATTATTATATTACCCGGTCCTATCCAAGGAGCTATTAATGCTTTCATTGTATTGGCTTTACCATTGATCAGATCTTTAATTGGATTATCACATAATAATTATGTTTTTATAAATGCTCAGATTACTGATAACTGGAAAGCTAGAAAGAAATTTCAAAACTTTGTAAAAATATTATACGTTCATTTATCATATTCAAAAACTAACAATAGCATTAAGGCGGAACCAATAACTGGAGAAACCTCAAATATGACAGTTATGACTAGAGCAAACGGTTATGTATTAGTATCTGAAAAAATAACAAAAATTGAAAAGGAAAATAATGTACAAGTAAATTTACTGCCTGGATTTTCTTTTGCATCTAGCAATCCTATAGACTTTTCGTAATTTATTATTTGAATAATCTGGTAGCAAGATTAATGGCTGCTAAGGCAACTAAAATTCCTATTATAATTATAATTTTTTGATGATCAAACTTGAGTGCACCAAGTCTAGACCCCATTAAACCTCCTATCAGAACAACAATAGACAATGGTATAATCAAACCAAAATCTATATCCTTCGTTATAGTATGAGCAATAAATCCACTTATAGAATTTGTTAGTATAAATAAACTGGCAGAAGCTGCAGCCTGTTTGGGATTAGCTAAACCTGACATTATCAAAATTGGTGAAAGCCATATTCCACCACCTATTCCAACAAGCCCAGAAATACTACCAAGAAGAGCACCTAATGGAGTGGTTATTAACGCAGTTCTAACAAAATTCAAATTCATTTTTCCTATCTTTTCGCGTTGAAATGTTATTCTTCTTCTTCCAGACAATAGCAATACGGCTGAAGCAGAAAAAAGAGATATGACAAAAATCAATGTTAACATTTTTTCTGGTAGAATTATAGAACCTCCAATAAATGCAAAAGGTATTGAAATTAATAATGGAAATGATAATCTTAATGATAAATGACCTGCTTTTAGATAATTAAAAAAGGCTGCAGAAGATACAATAATGTTTAATGCTAAAGAGATTGGTGGAACTGTATACAAATTGACTCCAACAAGAACTAAGATAGCTATATAGCTACTTCCCCCAGCAAATCCTACAGAAGAATAAAAAAAACTTACTACAAAGAAGATAGGAGCAAGTACTATTAGTAAAAAGTCATTAATGACCTTTCCCTCCTAACATATTAAATACATGGAATATGCTAGGCAACAGAAGATCTAATGATTCTGATACAGCTTTAGTGCTTCCTGGTAAATTTACAATTAAGGTATCTCCTCTAGTTCCAGACATTCCCCTTGAAAGCATTGATAATGGTGTTCTCCTTTGACCATATGATCTTATGGCTTCAGAAATTCCATTTGCCTCTTTATCAATAACCATTTTAGTTGCTTCTGGAGTTACATCTCTTTCACTAAACCCAGTACCTCCTGACGTTATTATTAGATCTACTTTTTTTTCATCAGAATATTTAATAAGATATGTCGTAATTTTGTCTACACTATCAGGTAATATTTCATAACCAACAATTTCAATATTCTTAGTGATATCAACATTTTCCAATCTATTAACGATCATTTTTCCCGACTTGTCAATTCTTGTTCCATTGAAGGTAGAATCACTTATAACAAATATAGCAACGGTAATTTTTTTATCAAGATATTCTATAAAATCTCTCTTACCACCGGTTTTATCTAACAATTTTATTGACTCTATTATTAGATGATTGTCTATTGGTTTGAGCATATCGTATATGGTTAGTGCCGCTGTACAACATCCAGTTAATGCTTCCATTTCAACTCCTGTTTTCCAGACACTTTTAACACTAACTTTAATTTTTATTGATGATTCTTGTAACAATATTTGTGTAGAAATGTGATCTATTGGAATAGAATGGCAATAAGGGATTAATTCCCATGTTTTTTTTGCTCCAAGAGCAGCTGAAATTTTTGCTGCTTCTATAATATTTCCCTTTGGTGTTCTTTTATTTTTAATCAGATCTATACTATCAGGAGATACTTTGATTATTGCTTGTGCAGTAGCAATTCTTAATGTGTCTCCTTTTATGGATACGTCAAACATACCTTTGTAAGAATTCGTTTCTTCATTCACTTATCTTAACACCTTCTATCCATTCATTGCCAAATTGAGTTTTTTCTTTTTTCCAGATAGGACACCTTTTTTTAATATTATCAATTCCATAACTACATGCTTCAAATGCATCTTTTCTATGTTCTGAAGAAACTGCAACTATAACACTTATTTCTCCAACCTGAAGATCTCCAGTTCTATGTACTGCAATAAATTTTTTAATATTCCACTTTTTGAAAACCTCCTTTTCGATGTTTTTTAATATTTCTTCAACCATTTCATTATAGGCCTCATAAAAAATACCTTCGACTTTCCCCTTAGAATTATGGTCTCTAACAAGTCCGGTAAAAGAAATTATTGCCCCACAAGAATCATCCTTAACTTGATTAAATATTTTTGTTTGATCAATTGTATTTTTTGTTGTTGAAATCAAATAGTTCTCCACCATTATCCCCCACTTATTGGTGGTATAATAGCAATTTCATCGGATGATTTTACATTGATATCTTCGTTACATATTACTTTATTAACAGCAAATACAAAATTTATCTCATTCAAACCCAGAGAAGGGTATAGCTCTTCAAGATATTTTCTTAGTTTTTTCAATGAAATTGACGTATCATGTATAGAAATAATCAAATCATCGCTATCCATTTTCTCTCTCAAAATTCCAAATAATCTTATCTTTAAAGTTGCATACTTCAATAAGTTCATTGTTATCAACCACCTATTGTATGCATAAGATTTAAGGTTGGTCTAAGTCCATTAATTCTAATTAATTCAACTATCCCCTCTGGTTTCTTTGTATGACAACTTAAAATATAATCCATAATTTCCTGATCGGTCTTTGCATTGCGAATCATTTTCTTTAAGTCATAACCCTCTTTTTCGAAAAGACAAGTCAGGAATCTACCATCAGAAGTCAATCTCACCCTATCACAATTTGAACAAAAAGGTTCTGTAATTGATGAAATAAATCCAATTTTTCCTTTTCCATCATTGAAATTATAGACAGTGGCTGGATCAGATTGAAAAGAAGAATTATTATTTTCATCAAAAGAGATAACATTATCAAAATTAGATTTTATCTTATTTATTATTTCTTGCTTGGTAACAACAAGATTATGATTCCAAATACCTGATCCATCAAGAGGCATAAATTCAATAAAACGAACACTTAATTTAGTATCTCTGGCAAATTTGACGAAATTAATTATTTCATCATCATTCCAATCTCTAATTATTACAGTATTAATTTTTATTTTGAATCCTAACTCGTTTGCTTTTTGAATACCCCTTAGAACTTTATTTAAATTAGAAATACCATTTAAGGTTCTAAATCGTTCTTCTCTAAAGGTATCAAGACTAATATTTAGAGTATTCAATCCTGCTGATTTTAATTGATTTATTTTATCTTCTAATAAAATCCCATTAGTAGTCATACTGATAGTTTTGATATTTTGTATCTTTGTTAAATCCCTAATCAGATTCTCTAACGAAGGTCTAAGTAACGGCTCTCCTCCCGTAATTCGAACTTTTGTTATTCCTAATTGGGTAAAAATAGATGTTATTCTAATTATTTCTTGAAAATTGAGGATTTCTTTATTATCGAACCATTTAATGTTTCCATTAGGCATACAATAAATACATTTCATATTACACTTATCAGTTACAGAAATTCTTAATTTTCTTGCTACTCTATTAAAACTATCTTTCAAAATTTTAGAAGAATTATTTTGAGTCAATTCTTTTCATTATGTACAATTTTTTATTTTATTTAGATGTGAAAGTTTTTCAAGAAAATAATGTTTACAGCATGATGGTAAGTCTTGAACTTTACTTTTTCCATAAGTAATTTATTGTTTTTATCTTCTATGACAATTTCTACTGTATTTTCTATTGGAACGTCGTTATTGTCTTTTTTAATGAGATGGAGAGAATCATCTGTCGTCCCTATTTTACCCTTCTTTACAACTTTAAAGTAAATTCCAGATTTACCACTCTCTAAAAATTTTTTTACTATATCCATTTTACCAAACTTTACTCCAAGCTTGTAGCAAGGCATATGGGGCTGGGTTGCAAGTACCTTCGCACTTCCTATTTGAAACATATCTCCATGCTAACCTGAGATTCGAAAAGCTCCCTGTAGTTAGATTTTCCCCAAATATACCCCAGTTAAATGGCATGACTGGAAACTCCTTGTTCATATAGAATATCTATCATGAAAGAAGGATTTAAGAATTTAATTTATTTATTTAAAAGTTAAATCCAGAGCGAACCACTATTGGGATCTAAACAATAATAGAAGGCTATGGAGGGGTTTATGAATCTTATAATTTGCCTAAGTTTGTAAATTAATCGATATTATAGTATTTAATAATTGGAGACAATTTATTATTTAATTGTAGTAGCCTTCTAAGGAATAGATATATCATAACAATAGAAGGCTATGAACATATAAAGTCACATGTTCATCCAAATGAATTCCCACCTATACAAAAAGAATAAGACTCGATGATATTGTGGTCAAAAATGTGTCTTTTAGAGTTTGTTCCCTCTAGAATATTCAAAAACAATAATTTACCATTCTATACTCACTATAGACAAAAACTTAAAAGAACCTAATTGTATATAAAGATCAATAAATATTATGCAAAAGGAAAAAATAAATAGACCTTTTTTTAAATATTGGAAATCCATTATATATGATTTAATTCAGAAAGCAATAGAATCGCAGAATAAAGTTATTGGAAGGCTTCTTTTCTTCTTAAGAGTAAATAATAGCAATGGGTTATTAAGAAAAACTATTCCTTATGTTTTTTCAGGCGGTTCAATTATATTTATAGGATATGTATTAATGAATATTTTCACTAATTATCCTCCAAGAGTAATAGGGATCAGTCCTTAGTCTAGGATTAATATCCAAATATGTAAACTAAAGCGTAATTTAATGATAATATTCAATGAAATACTTTTTTTAACTAATAGTGTTCATATTTTTTATACTACTTTTTTTAAGTAAGAATGTTCATACGTTCGTATTGTCCTCGAAACAAACCTTAAATAATAAAAAATCAAGGAAACCAAGAAAGAATTACAAAGAGTTCCCAAAAAAGGAAAATAACATAACAATAGAAGAACAACAATCACAAAGGAAATTCCCTGAACCTATAATATATCAAGGTTTGAATCAGAGAAATATAATATTAAGAGACGATGATGATGATTTTAAACACCATCTAGAACAGACTATGAGAGAGGCAAGAGCAATTACAAACTATTTTCTAGAACTTCACAAGGATATGGTAAATTCCTACAGCTTGGAATATACTAACTTAATACAAAATATTTTTAATTCATCAAGGGATGATTTTACTATTCCTGAAAGGGTTACCGACTATCCATCTGACATACAAAATATGTATTCCATTTTAAGTAGTAATAGAGAGAACTCACTAAAATTGATTGATAATATTATTACAAAAAATATGTATACATTTATCAAATCAATTGAAGTTACACAAAGATTCTACAAAGATGTAATTGAGAGTTACTTGAATTGCATAAAAAAAGTAAACTAGAACTAGCTTATTTCTTCTGTCTTAAAATCTATAAACATCCTACAGAAATAGAGGAAAATATGATTACATTAAATGTTAGTCTTTTTATTTAGATTCATGTTTTCATTTTTATTATACAAAATTGAGATAAAATCAGTTGACTCCCCTCAGTTTGAGGGCTTAGGAATATCGGGGAAGTAAACTCTAACGATATGGATATGTCTATTCAAAGCCATAGGCTCTAATTAATAAATTAATTTTATTTTAATAGAGTTTTCTATAATTCTTATATTATTTAATAACTATATACAATTGGGGCTGATGATCGTCTAAAACAAAATATAGGACTATACACGTCTATTGCTCCTGACGTGATTTATTAAATATACAATTGAAATAATAAGAACAGCCCCATTCTAAAATAATATTCTAAAAATTATAGATATGTAAAAATTTAGAGATAAATGGGCATAGTAGCAAGAATTTTTAATGTACCCAAAATAATAAGGTATTTATTTTAACTTAAGAAATTTATAAATTATATATTTATGCTATTTATGCTACTTACAATGTTTTCATTAATATTGGGTAATTTACAAGATTGTGTTAAATTAGTTTTTACTCTCTTTACTAATATTCATTACTTAATATTGTTTTGTATTTATTCAATTAACTAGTTTAATTTGAAATATTTGAAATATCTTGGGTTTTATATCTAGCTATAACATAAAGAGAAAAATATGAAGGAAATAACATATTTACAATATAACAATGGTTATTAAAACAAATAGAATTATCAAATATAATCTTCCCAAATTTAATCATCATATATTATCATCAACTAAGTTAAGTATAATATAGTAAACAATTATAATTATTACAATGAAATCAACAATTAGTTCAATCATTGCAATATTACTTGTTGTTCCTTTTGTAAGTTCATTTTCACTATATGGACAAGAAACAACAAACAATGTCAGAGATCAAATTCAAACAACAGCAGAACAAATAAAGAATATGGCAAATGAAGTTGCAAATAATTCCACAGGTACAATCAATCAAACAGAAGCTAAAAGTATTCTAATGCAATTAGGAGAAGCAGCAAGGAAAACAGCATTAGCCGGAGCTGACATACTTTCGAATCTTAGTGGAGAAATCAAACAAGGACTACGAAACTAATTTCAAACTAATAAAAGGTGAATACTCCTACCTTTCTTGCAATCTTATGCCTTAACTGTCTCTAACCAATTTAAATTTGTATTTTTTCATGAGTATAATCTTTAATATGGAGAAAGGTAATATTCATAGCATGGAAACATTCACAATATATTGTGTTAAAGTGAATTAAAATATTCTTGAAACTTTCTTTTATTATAATCTAGTACAACTTATTTCTTCCTATTTATAATTTATAACAGAATATGAATACACATTATCGTTATTATATTTTGTAAAAAAAAGATTAAGTCCAGCAATTTTTCATGAATAATATTAATAATAAAATAGCAACTGAACAATATTTCATATCTAGAAATTGAATTTTTATGGTTAGTTAATTTTTATATATTATGTTCCTGTAAATCTAATATGGAATCAACGATTTGTTCCATAGTGATTTCTTCCATTCTTGCGTTTGCTTTAATTGCAGGAATACCATTTGTAAATGCGTTAGCGCAAGAAGATGATAATAGAGATACAGAGATAGGTGGAGATATAAAGCTAGGTGGAGATACAGGAATGACCGAAAGTGATCTTGGAGGAAATGATACAGGAATGACTATAAGTGATCTAGAAAATGATACAGGAATGACCAACGGTCAAATTGGTGATGAATAACTATTTTAATTTTGTATATTATTAATTGTAGTTTTTGGTAACAAATAGTAAATTGATATTATCCAATTAAAAGGTTGTTCCTAAATCAATTCTGGTATAATTAATTATATAAAAAATCTTATAGATAATTTCTTTTCTTTCTAAACGTTATATTCTTTCACTTATAATAAGAGATTGATAAGACATCATTTTCACTTTTCTAATTTTAAGTAAAATCTTATTTTTGTATGTAATTTCTTTTATCTTAATATATTCTAAAACATCTTTTTATTTTTATATTTAACTTCACTATAATTTGATCTCTTTATAGGTGACTAAATTTACTATTGTTATCTTTAAATTGTAATTTTATTAACAAAAATGTTAAATATCTAAGATATAGTAACTAGTACCCATGGTTTAAAATCAAGGATATAACTGTCAATTATATTTCACTAAGTATAAAATATATTTATTTAATGGCAATGAGGCTTTGCCCATTCTTCATTTGAAAATTCTGAGATGTCACAATATTTGGAATAGATAATTGCCAAGTTATTTTCTACCAATTCTTTATTCAGATTTATTCCATCACAATAAACGACACCAACCTCTCTTCCATATCTGTCTCCTCTACGCTGTCCATCATCAATATCAACTTCACCTTTTTTATTTAGACATAAACTTTGCACTAATTTCTTGGCTTTTATATATCCTTCTTGACCTCGTTCAGGAGTATTTACCAATGCTAATCTTATTCTATTATCATTGATATCTAGTGTATCACCATCAACAATATGATTAACTATTCCTTCAAATTCTATATTAGCTTGTTTTTTACTCTCTTGTTTATAATTTGCTTTGTATAATACATAAGTAGAAAAGGATATAATAATTAATACAATAATAACAATAAAAAGTAATCTTTTATTTTTTATAGCAATCATAATCGTTTAAATTAATAACTTTGATTATATTACTATTTGTAATAACTTTATCACATTATTGTCAAATATTCAAATTGTATCCTCATTTTTTAATTTTTATTTTTGATTTATTATCATCCTTTACTGTCAGCTCATGGGAAGTTGCATATCAAATGCTGATATCTATTATTAATAATGTGTTATAAGGTATTTTAAAGTTCCCTTAGATAAATTATTTACCAAAATCATATACCGTTTGCTTTAATTATTTCTAATCTGCTATTTTTGACATGTTACATAATCAACCATTGGCAAAGTCTATCATAGTCTTACACTCCTATAGGATTCCGAATTTTGGGTCATTCTATTTAAGAATATGACGATTAGTCATATTATAGGTTCTAATAGTGAATTTCTTTTATCAACAATGGTTCACTACATTCATATTTTATATTTGTAATCATGAGAATATAATTGAAACTTAAATACGATTTTATATTAAATTATTTATTAATGTTTACCAAATCTATCATTATAATTGATGATGACCCAGATTTAATTAATGTATATAGTGAGGCTTTAAAAATGAGTGGTTATAATGTTTCTAGTTTTACTGATCCTTGTTTGGCATATCAACACATCAAGGAAAACCCGAATCAATACTCAATAGTAATTACCGGTGACAAAATGCACGATATGAATGGATTATTTCTTGGTACGAAACTATTAGAAATAAATCCAAAACTAAATGTAATCATAATGAGTGAGTTTGGAGATTTGAAATGTAATTATAAATTTAATCTCCTTAAAAAACGTGTTTCGATATTTAAACTAATTAGTGCAGTGAATGAAAGTATATCAAAATCGATTTCACATGGTGATAAAATCTAAATTAAAATTTGTGAATTAATAAAAAATTTTCAAAATATTTAACCTTACTTAACCTCTAAATTTACATTATACAGATAGATACAAAGATACAAGAATTACAACACAAATTATCTGAAGAAAAACACAAGATTATGAAAGAAGATGTTATTGTTATTATCTTATAAACTAAAGATTATAGAAAAGGTCTCAATGCAAGAGAAATTGAATATATAAAAAGTCTATATTTTTATAGATAATTACTCACTGTAGAGATATTGTATTATTTGATCCATATGAAATCTTCATTTAATTATAGTCATTATTATTAAAAATAGATGCCAAGACAACGATTTTATCCATCATCTTAACACCCATACAGTATTTGAGACTTACATCCCTCCTTCTGTATAAAAACCGTATTCTACAACGTATAAAAGAGTTGGATACAATTTTTAATATTAAAGGTTATAACCATCTACAAAGGAAAACAATAAAAATTAGTAAATTGAAATGATTGATTGATAAAATTTAATTAACTCCTTTTGAAGGTGATATCTAAAAAATTGCTCCTATTATACAAATCAATATACACAATTGGAATTTCTATTTTTGTCTTGTATCTCATATTTTTATCCTATTGCTATCAAATTGTAGAGATCATAACCACCCTTTAACCTATTGCCTTTATGCATTCATTTGCTTCAACCATACAGAGATAATATTTTAAATAATAACCACAAAAAAATAAAAACTAAGTAAATTTAATAATTTTCATGATGAATCATTCGATTGATAATATACACTCTCACTATTTTTTATATAGCAAATCTGAAATTCTTGTTAACGTATATATTATTATGATCTTAATTCATCACTATGATAACTTTATTTTTTATATAGCTATATTCTTAATTATAATTGGAATACTTGCATTATTATTGACGTTTGTCTATTCTCCCTATCATTATCACAATATTAAAAATATTATAAATTTACCAATGATAGAGAACTTTAATTTATTATGATAATAGTTAAGCTAGTTAAGCCAGTATAATGATTTTTAATATTATATGCTAATCCTTCATTCTATCAGTCATATTTAAATAATTTCTTAATGAAGGAATGGAAATGGTTGAATCTCATCTGGTTCATCATTTCATCTAGATAATTTGTTTGAGCCAATACTTGTGGAAGAATAAAAGGAATTCTAATCAATAAAAATACGTGAACTGATTTTGAATTATATGTGATTTAATAGTTTAAACATTTGAATATCTTTAAGCTAATGCTAAGATTGATCATTATCAATTACTTATGATTATTGTGTTTTTTATATATTAAATAAAAAAACAATTCATAAAAATGATAATTAAAATCATAGCCATCTATACAGGAGAGCTAATCATAAAAGAAGGATATGGTGAAAATCCTGACTTCTTGCTTTAGTATTGTCTTAAATTTACCATATAACACATAATAATTTAAGGTAATTAATTAATAGCCATAACCTTACAATTGCAGTAGAAGATCTGAAGTCCAATACTACAATTAAGTAGGGCTATGACTAGAGTACAACGGCTTTACATTAAGCCTATTGTACATAATATTAGTAATCATACAATATAACAATTTTAAATGAAAACTATAACATGCACCTAAAGAATAATGAGTATTCCTAATCATGTATTGATCCAAGGATATCTAAACCTTAATTGTACTGAAAATAACAGTTGAGAAGTAGTATATAATATATAATAATTATGGTAGTTTAAAGTGGTCATAGCCCTGGATAAATCCATGATGTAGATTTACTATAAAGGTTGGAAATATATTTAGACTATGAAAACACGAGGATTGGACTGTTGGTGTTCTGGGGTAACTGACTCGATAACTACTACTATAGCGAAATTATATATTGATCAGTTTTTGTAAATCTAATTTTTGGATCTTCCATAGTTATAAGTACATTAGTTTCAGAATTTACAAAAATACAATTACTACCTTTTTCTCTCCTAGAAGAAAAAGAAAGAATTTATCCAATTTATCAGGATAATCCAAACGGAGAATATTACAAATTAATATTAAAATCCTAACGATT
>DATDKD010000082.1:0-2640 GCA_036520175.1 Nitrososphaeraceae archaeon | reverse complement strand
TACCACCATCACTGCTCTTATCGCTACCACCATCACTGCTCTTATCGCTACCACCATCACTGCTCTTATCGCTACCACCATCACTGCTCTTATCGCTACCACCTTGTTGTGCATATACAAATTGGTTAACATTATCTAAAGAAAAAAAGGGATTGTTTCCGTAGGAGTTAATATCTATTTTGAAGGGGGACCCCGTTGTTAAAATACTAAGATACAAAAAAATACTTATAATAATCAATGATTTTTTCAACATTTAAATTAATAATTGACTCCTGCTAAGATATTAAAGTATTATGACAGAATAATATATAAGAAATTCAATAATTTATGTATAGTGAATTTCTATAGTTATTTTAACTATTCTTTTAACTATACATGTTGTTTTACTATTTGGTCTATATCAACGTTTGTCTTTACTTTAGTATAGAGCATATTCTAATATCAGATGATTGGATCAATCAGTTTTTTGTGAATGTATTAGTCAAAACAATACATATTGAACTACCCATTTTTGTTTTATCTCATTTGCAATTAGATGTATAATATGAGAACAAAATAAATTTTAACATGAATTAGTAATAAATTCTTGTCTATTTTGGGGAGATCATTTCTATATAGATCATATATTTATCGATCTTCTGCAGCAATAAATGCCCCATCTCCAAATTTCTTAGTTTTTTTAATTTGAGTATTTTCAGTATTTTTGGTTATTTTTGTCATTGTCAAAGCATTTGGTTTCATGGGTTGGGAGCCTTTTATATTATTAATAGTAGGGGATGATAATGCAACACTTTGGATTTCTTCATTTGCTAGATTAATTGCGATATCTTCTTTTTCAGTTTTAGATCGGATTTTAGAGTCTGCATCGTCTAACAATTTATTGTTTTTTTTCATCATTTACATTATATACTGTCTTTCTAATATTATTTCTGCAATAATAT
Organism: Nitrososphaeraceae archaeon; assembly: GCA_036520175.1. Classification (GTDB taxonomy): domain Archaea; phylum Thermoproteota; class Nitrososphaeria; order Nitrososphaerales; family Nitrososphaeraceae; genus TH1177. Next base: position 1,699 of record DATDKD010000082.1, on the reverse strand, counting down.
ATAATTACATTCATTAAATAAATACCAATAGAATTATAGCTATATCAATTGAATTGAGATAATAATCTCGTGGACTTTTGTTGTTTCCAAACAAAAATCCTTTTTAAATTTTCTACTTCTCTTTAAACTATTGTGCTAATGCCAAAAAAGATTTAAAAGAAGAATTATTCCACCTTACGCATTCCAATCTTTTTATTTTTTCCTTTTAAACCAAAGAGGAAGTAGGTCTATTTACTAACCCAAATAAATTTTTTCTTGGTAACAGATATTTTTAGAGAGCCTCCATTTTCAAAATTCACTAAATTTTTTTCAAACTCTTCATAAAAACCAAGATTGAAACATGCGGAGGGATCTTGATCTAAATCGCAACGTTTCTTGAGGATAGAATATTCATCTTGTAATTTTTTTAACCACCTTTCTAATATTTCTGGATTAGAATTTAGAATCGATTCAACAATATCTGCAGAATATAGAGCAATTCTATATAAAAGTGGTTTATTAGGAATTAGTTCATAACCATTGACGACTAATCCTAATGAGGAGTCTTTTAGATCTTCACTCATATACAAATTTCATTTACCCTTTATTTAAATAATTAATATTTGATAATTTGCACTAATTATTATAAAATTATTAATACTACGATAATTCTGTTTAATTAATTGTTTTAAAGATTTAATATAATGAATTTTTTATAAAATTATCTTAGTTATAATAATAACAAATATTGATAGAAAAGTAATTCCACCTGATTTCGATGAATAATCATTCTTTATGAATCATGCCATCTTAATGGCGCCTCAACCGTAACTTTACAATAGATTTTAATCTCACTTATAGAGCGGCAATTGATTGATAATCTTTATCTATTTATTTCCCTTGAAATTTAAAATGCTTATTTGGTGATTCAATATAATTTTATTTTTTTCTAAGCGTGCATTTTATTTGAAGGGATTATAACTTTCATGGCTTCGCTTCTTTACGCAATGAGTTGAATTTTGTAATAAGGAAAATTTTTGATAGAAATAAATCAAATGAATTTTTTTCTATAATGTGCTAAATTATAAAAAATAAGTAAATATTAAGAGAGGATCAGCAATCGAAAAAAATGAGATAAAAAAAATTATAGAATTTTAAATAACTCTATTCTTTCTCTTCTTCGTCTTCTGAATTATCTTTGTCTTCGTTATCGTTGTTATCGTCGTTATTCTCGTTATCGTTGTTATCGTTGTTATCTTCACCCTCATCAGAACCTACGTCTGAACTACCTTGGTCTTGGGTCATTCCTCCCATATCTGCTCCTGGTTGACTTTGAGCAAATCCGGTGTCATTTCCTTGAGTTTGAGCCATTCCCGCATCGACGGCTGATTGACTTTGGTCCATTCCAGCGTCACTACCTGATTGACTTTGGTCCATTCCAGCGTCACTACCTGATTGACCACTACCATCCTGTTGGGCTAATACATTTTCGAATACAGCTGGTACTCCTGCAATTAAAGCAAATGCAAGAATCGATGTAATTACTATGGAAGTAAGTTTTGAATCCATATTGGCTGTTGTCAGTTATAGTATTTATATATTCAACAAATTATCTTCTAGAACTTTTTATTTTATTAGTCTATTTCAGTGAATTTAAAATAAATAGAATCTTGTTTTGATTATAACTAAAACACCTTTTACATTATTTTCTATTGTCTAA
>DATDKD010000081.1:0-3965 GCA_036520175.1 Nitrososphaeraceae archaeon | reverse complement strand
GTATGTAGTCAGATTTTACTGATCTCGACATACTATCTTTATAAGTGACCTAATCTTATGAAAATATATATATATAAATGCAAAAATTTTATCAAAAAGTCAAGTTTTTACCTTTATTATGTCTGACTATTACTTTTATTGTAATCTTTACATCCCCTTCATTTTTTGGCTTCGCTAGCACAGAGAACAACACATTAACGCAATCTCAAGGAATACAGGGTTTGACAAAAAATACTACTAATATTGTTCTAGTCCATGGCTTTTGGGCTGACGGATCTTCATGGAGCAAGGTAATTCCAATTCTACATAATGCAGGACACAAAGTTATTGCTGTACAGCTTCCTCTTCATTCTCTGGTAGATGACATCGCTACTGTAAACCGTGCAATTGAGCTGCTTGGTGGACCAACAATTCTTGTGGGACACTCATATGGCGGAATAGTAATCACGAATGCTGGTTATAATAATCCCAATGTCAAAGGCCTTGTTTATGTCGCTGCATTTGCTCCTAACGAGGGCCAATCTCTCGGAGATTTCTTCGACGTCAGTAAGCTTCCAAAAGACTTTTTTAAAGCCGATAGTGGAGGATTTGCCTACATAAACCCAAACCTATTCCACGATATGTTTGCTCAAGATGTAGATCAGGCTCAAGCTGACATCATGGCGACTACGCAGAAGCCACCTAGCCTATCATCAATTCTTCCTGAAAAATCTGGGCCTCCAGCTTGGAAACAACTTCCAACATGGTATCAGGTATCAGGGAACGACCGCATGATTCCTCCTGATGTTGAACGCATGTTTGCAAAGCAGATTAATGCTACCACTATAACAATCAACGCTAGCCATGTACCATTTATATCACATCCAGTTGAGACCGCCGAATTAATCTTAAATGCAACAAAAGAAAGAACTAGGTAGCACCATATAATTATAGAAAATCTAGAAATTTTATTTCTTTGTTACCATATGTAATAAAAATTTATTTTGTGTTAGAAGTAGAGTGATCTTCTTGTTTTATTGTATCTTTTTTCACCTTGATAAGACAAATACGAAAAAAATGGGTTCGTAATTTTTAATTTGAAAGAAAATAGTAATAATTCATAACTGTCATTAATAAAAATGTTAGAATTAAATCCAAGAGGAAATTCTTGGGAAATCTAAGGAATAGAACAAAATATTATTGTATAAGCTCATAGAATCTATAAGAAGACTCCGCGAGTTGAGCGCCGGGAGTGGGACTCGAACCCTTATCCATCAAATGTGGGTTCTAGTATCAACTATTAAAACATATGTGATGAGATTTCTTATTATATTATTTATAATATTTCTTTCAATAAACTCTTCTCTGCTATGATTAAAAAATAAAATTAAATTATATAATGATATAGATGTTTCTCCTAAATATCATACAATTAAATAAAGTATTGCATAAAAAAGTCTATCTATTGCCTCCAATAACTCAAATTCAAGACAATAGTCATATTCTAGGAGTATTTTCTTCACCACAGAGAAAAATAGAAGAAGGATTAGAATATCTTAGAATTGGATTTGAATATAAAAATGAAGCAATATTGATGGTTACCGATGAATTAACCAAAGATGAAATTAAGAATGAAATAATAAAAAAATGGAATATTTCTCCTGATGGTCTGGGAAAACTAGAAAAAAATGGTATTGTAAATATCAAAAGTTCTAGCAAACTCTATTTTTCAACAAGTAAAATGGATCGTGACAAGATTCTTAAGCAGTATTCTGATATAACAAATAAAGCAATTAAGAAAGGAAAAAGAGGACTAAGAGCATTTGTAGATATGAGAATCTTTTTTGAAAGAACATATGTTAATTATGTTATCGAATTTGAAAAATCACTTCCAATTTCATATGATTTTCCATTAACATTTATTTGTGCTTATGATTTAGATGATTTTAAAAAGTTAGATCAGAAATCTAGAAAAATACTTTTTGATCACCATAACCTATATCTTACTAATAATGCATTTAGGAGTATATTTGATATTTCTGATAACACTTCTGCTATCCTCATTGAGCATATTTGTATGTTTTATGAAGATAATCGATTACAAAATTCATCATCGTTGTCTATTCCTATTATTACAGATAGCATACTAAGATACATTGATGAAGGATTACTACAGAATCAATTATGTGTTTATCTTTCTATATATAATATGAAAAAAGAATATGAAAAAAACATAATTTCTCAAATATCGAATAAGGATTCTTCTATTTATAACAATTTCATGTTAGTGCCAGATACAGATAGATATTATATCAATGCAGTATGTGAAAATCTGACACCATTTGAAGATTTAAAAAAACTAATTTTTGCGAAGGCGATACTAGGCAATAAAAAGAATATCAGAATAGTATGTGATATTCCAGATTTTCTTTTTAAAAATAAGCATTTTGATCAAAGTGTTGCTTTAGAGGAGTGGTGGAATGAGACACTAGAAGATTTGAATAAAAGACATGGATTAAATGTATCATTATTATGTTTATATCACAGTAACAATTCTCAAAAGAGACCTTATCAATTTCACAGACATAGAATAAATGATAATCATACCATTATTTGTGATGTAAACGGTATAATACAGTCGAAATATTATGACTATGATTCACTTATAGAAAAAAGAGAAAAAAATGATGTAACCAAGATGAAAGGAAAAAAAGGAGATGTTGTAGAATAAAATGTTAATAGATAATGAAAATAATAAAAAAGATAAAACAATACTACTAACTACAAATAATATTCAACATTATCAACAACAATTTGATGGTTATAATATTAATGATTATAAAATATCATTTGCCAATTGGAATGATATTCTAACCATTACAAATTATAGCAATGATGAAAATCAAAATAATCATCTTGATCCAGAATTTGTTGTTTTAGATATTTCTACAATGACGGTAGAAGATACAAATAGACAAATATCTACTACTATTCTTACTAGAATAGAAGATATTAAAAGAATATTACCCAAGAAAAGAATGTTTTTTATATTGCCATCAGAATCAATGATAAAGTCTTTTCTGTCTATGAAAATATGCAAACAAGAGGATATTAGACTTCATCCCTTTTCTGTGTTTGATTTATTAGATTTAATTTCTATCACAAATAAAAAAGAAAGACTTCAGCGATTACATCTCCATGATCATTGTATGGAGACGTATTCATATAGTGATGATAAAATCAAAGATGCTATTAAATTTCTAGAAATAGGTATAAGAAATAATGAAGCAACTTTGATACTGTTAGATAATGACATTAATTTATCTGATTTCGAATCTCTGATTGCATTACATAATATGGATATAAGTAAATTGCAAAAAGAGGGATTATTGAAGATTGTCTATAGTGAGGATTGGTATTTAACCTTTAATCAAAAAAATAATACAAGTAATACACATAATAATAATAATAATAATAATATAGCAACAATCGATATTGAACAAACCTATAAAAAATTCTTTGATTTAGAAAATCGAGTTACAAAAATAGAAGGAAAAAATGGATTAAGAATATTTGGTATGATGGATTGTTTCTTTAAATATGGTTTAGTTAATGAAATAGTAGATTATGATTGTATCAGCCCACCTAGATTTAGAAAACCAATCCTTTCAATATGTGTTTATAGTGATACACATATAAAACAATTATCTGAAAATCAGATTAGGAGGTTAATGTTAACCCATAAGAAGATTGGATTTAACTAAATCCTTTCCCTTAAATTTAATAATAATATCTTTATTTACTCTTTCTAATTTTATAACATCGTAAGCAGTTGGTTTTTATTTTGTTTTTGTTGATTGCTATGATTATTGACTAAAAGCAAAAAATGAATTTTCTTTCCAAGTTCACTTAAATGAATTGGTTTGTATATAACAAATTTTTCAATATTTCTAAAACTATTCTTCAAATGTTCTACGTATTCTCTA
>DATDKD010000080.1:0-15547 GCA_036520175.1 Nitrososphaeraceae archaeon | reverse complement strand
TTTAATCCAATCTTATCAATGATATTTATGTGCTGTCTAAAATATTCAATTTCATAATTTGAACATGTTAAAAATGGGTATGGCGCCGCAGCATTTATAACTTTTTTATTTTGATCAATTCCATTTTTTTTTAACGCAATTAATGTTTGTCCAGACAAATGACCTTTAACTTCTTGTCCGCAAATTAAAAGATACTTCATACTTTTATTATTTGTAGTGAATTTAATAATTTCATCTATTCCTTTATTTTCAGAAAGTAATCTTCCTACTATTGCTATTTTTTCCATAATCTGATTATTTTTTTTGATTTCTTTGAGTAAATCCAGACTTGAGAGAGTACAAATGGCTATTATTCTTCCTTTTCCAATATAATACTCTTGTTTAATGGGAAGTAAATGATAACAACAAATTCCAAAAAAATTATCTATTTTGAACTTAATTCTATCTGCCATTGATTTTAATATACAATTTCTATAAATATTTAATTAACTTTTGAAGTATTGTTATCAATAATAATTTTTCTTCTTTTTGATTCAATAATGCCCATTAATTGAAAACCATATTCAAGATTGTGTTTAACATGGTTGATTCCATGTTTCCCTTTGGGCACAAAAGAACCATCCAAAATACTCTCCAAATATGTTTTTGTTTTTTTGATGGAGTTCGCTGCATGTTGTATCTGACTTTCAGACAATTTTCTTCCTGCTTCTTTCTCTATAAGTTCACTAAATCTATGTGTGGACATTAGTTGACTATATTCTAGAAGTTTATGATAATTTCTACAAATATTTTCTATCTTTTGTTTATCAGGTTCTATTAAACTTTGGAATGCGTTTTGTAATTCTTTTTCATTTCTTTTCGTAAGTTTTTCTAATATTTCAAATATTTCACTCTCTCGAATATCTTGAATACTATTGCTTTCTATTTCAAAAGACAATATTTTTTTTAATTCGTTTTCTACATTAAGTTTCGAATTTTGATAATAATTGTTAATAGCAAATAGATTTACAGAATTGCCCTCAATATCTTGTCCATATTTTATTATATACATTAAGTTTACAATTATAACTGGAAAAATAAGCTTTAGGTTTTCATTTATTTTATTATAATTTTCCATAATATCTCTATATATACTAAATGTAATTGTATTAACTACATCTTTTTTCCTTTCATCCGTGATTCTAGACATTATTGTTAAAAGATCATAGAGTTGAGATTGAGAAAAAAACTCCTTATTTTTTACAGAATAAATAGATATTATCTTTAATGCATAGAACCATTTTTCTGAGGGATTTTGATGAGTACTATTTCTGGAAATCTCTACAATATTTCTTTTCATTTCCATATTATCCAGATTAATAAGATAAAAAATATTATCAATTATTTCGTTGATAGATACTTTCTCTTTAGTCCAATTTTGTAATATTGTATGTTTGTTTTGCATAGCTATAGAAGGATTAGCTAAATTATAATCTTAAAAATAAAAACTTTTCATACATTGTTCTGGTAAATTTACATAATACTATTGGATAATTCTACATACAGTGAGATAGTAAAATATAATTTACATCTTTTATGCCTCTATAACAATGGAAGCCAATAATGGACTTATAGTGATTTATACTGGTAAAGGAAAAGGAAAAACTACTGCTGCATTAGGAATTGTATTGAGAGCAGTAGGTCATGGCTTTAAGGTTTTGATGATCCAATTTATTAAAGGTGAATGGTATTACGGAGAACTCTCAAGCGCTAAAAGATTAACTCCTGAATTTGAAATGATCGCGGCAGGAAAAGGTTTCATTGGCATATTGGACGATGATCACGATTTTGAGGAACACAGAAAATCTGCACAGGATGCATTAATTCTTGCCAAGGAAAAAATATTATCTAAAGAATATGATATTATTATCCTAGATGAAATTAATTATGCAATAAACCTCGAACTTCTTTCAACAAACCAAGTGCTTGAATTAATTGAGATACGACCAAAACAGACATCCATTGTGTTAACTGGTAATTATGCTCCAAATGAAATTATCAAAGTTGCTGATTTAGTCACTGAAATGAATGAAATAAAACATCCTTATCAACAGGGTATCAAAGCAAAAAAAGGAATTGATTACTAATTAATAAAATCAAGAAGATACTTTACCAATTAAATATAGCTTGTATTGGAGTTAAATAAAAGATGGAAGATCAGAAAAATCTCCCTGAAGAAGGGGATATTGTTATTGCTAATGTTAAACAAGTTACAAACCATGGAGCATATGTATTTTTAGAGGAATACGATAATAGGACTGGATTTTTACATATTTCTGAAATAGCAACAGGTTGGATAAGAAATATTGAAAGATATGTTAGACCTAATCAAAAAATTGTTCTAAAAGTTATTAGAGTAAATAAAGCCCGGTCAGAAGTTGATTTATCACTGAAACAGGTATCAGGTGAAGAAAAAAAATCAAAGATTATTGAGGTAAAGAAAAACGAAAAGGCTAATGCTTTCATGGCAATAATAAAAAGTAAAGCGAATCTTTCTAATGAGCAAATAAAACAAATTGAAGAAAAAATTTTGACTAAATATGATTATGTTTATGATATCTTTGAAGCTACCACAAAAAAAGGGAAAGAAGTACTATTACCACTAGAATTATCTGAAAATGTAATTAATATAATTGAAGAGGAAAGTAAAAAGATTCCCATTCCTCATGTTGAAATAAGAGGAATAGTGGAAGTTTCATCTCAAAAATCTAATGGTGTGGAAATTATCAAGTCTATTTTAAGTACTGCAGAAACTACAAAAGGTAATTCAAAGGTTATGATTTCATATATCGCAGCACCTAAATATAGAATAGTTGTTGCAGCAGATAATTTTAAAATTGCTGAGAAGTCTATTAATAATTCTATCGAAAAAATAAAATCTGCAATTGAAAAAGAGAACGGTCACTTTAATTTTATTCGTCAAGAATCAAAAAAAACCCAACAACAATTAGTTCATTAAAATGAAGCATTTATTGCGAAAATGTTTAATTTGTAAAATTTATACTCTTAAGAGTCAGTGTCCTCATTGTTCGTCTCTGACCGTTGATCCAACTCCAGCTAAATTTTCCCCAGAAGATAAATATATTTTGTATAGACTCCCAGAGTCTTATGATAAGAAAGAAACAAATCAAGAAAAAGATATAATTTAGTGCTCTAATGTTTTTTATGTTTTTTAGGAATATTTCTATATATTATATTTGATTTTGCTTTTTATTTATTGTATATAATGTTAATTTCATTAAATTAAGATTTTCTTAAAACTTACAAATTTAATTTATTGAAGAATAGTTATATTATTAGTTGCAATAGTCTATAATTAACTCTAAAGAAAAAAAGAGATGGAATTTTTTGTCTAGTTACTTACCAATACATATACCGCTTGGATTAGCAGTCATACAATTGTTTTGATCATATGTATTGCCATTGGTGTTTACTGGTAACCCGTTAGCATTGTTTACGTCGATTGTATTCAAAAGAACATTGTTAAAGTTAACATTGTTTTGGTTACTTTGATTGTCTATATAAAGACCATTTCCAGATTCAGTAATAGAATTCAAAGTGATAACAGAGTTATCTGAGTTAACTAATGTTACTCCTGCCAATGTATTTTGGAAAAGTATGTTATTTTCTATAGTGCTTTGCTGTGTAGAATGTCCTGCAATACCAATTTGGTTATTCATAATTATGGACAGATGTGCATTGAGTATGCTAGCACCAGTACTGAATAATCCTATTTGGTTATTTTTAGCAACTATTCCTTTTACTTCAACATTTTGAGATCCTGTCATTAATATGCCGGCTTGGAATCCTTCAATAGTACCATCTTGTACTACTACATTGTTCATGTTTGGTATCATGATTCCTACTTTACTTGAAGTCTTTGTATCGCTATCTACATCTGGACCAGATATTGTATGTCCGTTAAGATCTACAACAATATCGCTCGCACCAACTATAAGACCATCACTTTCTGCACAATTCAAGTTTGAAGTTAATATAACATTTTGTGTGATAACTTGACCGCATGATGGACTTATGGCTAATGGTTGTGATGATGGTTGTTCTTGTTGTGCTGTTGGTTGTTGTTGTTGTTGTGCTGGTTGGGTTTGGGCACTTAAAGATATGGGTTGCATTGTTATTGCTGCAACGGCAGAGAATGAGATAATCGCTGCCAACATATATGCCATTAGTGTTCTATTCATTTAGTAGATGGTTTGGTACTGACATATTTATGTTAATCTATTATTTTTATTATAACTAAGTATAGAAGATTTTTATTGTAACTATTTATTAGTACACTTGATACTTTTATTTTAAAAAATGCTTTACTATTTTAAAAAATTTAATACCTTATTCTACAAAACTTAAAATATTTAATTATTTTACAATTATGCATATAGAAGAGACAGTCAATTCTTTTTGATATTTTAGATAATAAATTTTCTATTTTCATAAAATTATAAAGACTATTAAACTAGTTTTAATAAACAAGAATTATAAGGAAAATTTAAGATCGTTTTAATATGAAAATTGCTATTGCTGGAGCTGGAGTTGCGGGAAGTTATTTAGGATTCATGTTACAAAAACTAGGACATGATGTTACAATTTTTGAATCTTCCAAGCAGAAAACTCATTGGGCAGTTTGTGCTTGGGGTGCTTCAAGAAATATACTTGATAAATTTTCTAGAGATGTAGGATTAAATTTTAACGACTATATTTTTCATGTTGGAAAAAAGTTACGAATGGAATTGCCAAACAATAAAGAAGAATATTTAGAACTTATTGGGCTAGTCACTTACAACAAACAAAAATGGGAATACGATCTCTTAAAAGAGTTGCCGGTTAATTATGATTTTAAATGTTCTAGTAGTTTTCCTTTTATGGACTATGATTATGTTCTTGACTGTACAGGCCTTCATCGTTCCCTACTTCCAAAATCAACAACTGATTTTATCATCCCTGCTTATGAATATCTCATAGAAAATCCTGCTGCTACTACCAGTAATGATAATGAGTTCTATGTGATAGGTTACAAAGGAGCAAGGGGATATTTTTGGTACTTTCCAATTGATAAAGGGAGAGCCTTTGTAGGTGCTGGAGATATTGATAGGAAATATTACGGAATTAAAGAATTTTTTCATAATAACCCATCAGCAAAAATAATAAAAAAAATAGGGAGACCGATTCGTCTAGCTCCACCAAAGCGTATGGAGCCTTTTTTTAATAATAATATTATAGGAGTGGGAGAATCTATTGGATGCGTTTTTCCAATGTTAGGTGAGGGAATTATCCCTTCATTGTTATGTTGTGAAATCTTTTTAAATGTTTTTGCTAAATCCAAAAACTTTGATTTTAAATTGTACAGAAATTTAGTTTTGAAGAAATTTAACTATTATGATGATGTCTATAAGATAGTAAGACTCAAAATGGAGGGGAAATTAAGTACAATTAAGCATTTTCCTTTAATGATGAAAATGTACTCATCAATGAAAAAAGATGAAAAAAGATTCGGTTTTGAAATAAATTTAGATAAAATGAATAGGCTTGTAAACGCTCTTTAATTATAGTATTTTTCTTTCTTACATCGTTAAAAACTTAAATATTTTCTTTGAAAAAGGAATTAAAGAAAACTGCTACTAATCATGAGCTACAACAAAAAACATTTAATCTAATTTTAATCAACCTTCAATGTTTATGAAGAATGTAAAATGCAGTAGAATTGCAACGATCATTCCAGCTAGAAATGAAGAGAAATTTATAGGAGAAACATTAACAGCCCTGTTAAATCAAGATATTGAGGATAATTATATTATTGTAGTAAATGATGGATCAGAAGATAAAACTAAAGAAGTTGTTGCTTCTTTTCCTAACATTGAGTTAATAAATATTGAAAACCGAGGATTTGATGCCCAGGGAACCCCAATCCTTGCAAGAGTAATCAATCAAGGTCTTGAGAAATTGGTTCCAGAAGTTAGTTATGATTATATAATGATTTTGGGATCTGACCATATTCTCCCATCAAATTATATAACAAAAATTATAGATCATATGGATCATCATAGAGATATAGCAATTTGTTCGGGACAGATTAAAGATGAAAAAAGTAAAGTTCCTAGAGGATCAGGTAGAATTGTTAGAAGTGATTTTTGGAAAGCTATTGGACTTCAATACCCCTTAAAGTTTGGTTTTGAGACTTATCTATTGATAAAAGCCCAACAAATGGGTTATAGAATAGATGTAATAAATGATCTCATTAGTCTTACCAGTAGACCTACACGAAAATCTTATAAGAAAGAAACCTATATTTCTTATGGAAAATCACTAAGAGCTCTTGGTTATATTCAATTATATTCTGTAGGTAGAATTGGTTTGATTTCTTTGAAAAATCCGAAAGGTGCTTTTTATATGCTCCAAGGATATACCAGTAGTGATATTGAATTCTATGAAGAAGATTTTAGAAGTTTTCTTAAATATATTCAGTATGGAAGATTAAAACAATATATAAAATCATTTTTATTTAGATAATATTCTAGAACATAAAATATAGTAGATCAAATCTAATAATAATTGATATATGATTTTTAACTTCATAAACGTATTTGATAAAATGTATATAGCTTTGGTGTCTTAATCGGTAATTGACATGATAAGGTAATTAAAAGAGAGAATAGTATAGTTAAGTGTTACTTGTAAGAAAAGTGTTAGCAAATTTGATATGTATGTAGAATATTCTTCTCATATTTATCCCATAATAAGTTTTTTTTTGCAAAGTTATAGATTTCTATTCTTTTTTTATATAGATCATTAGTATTTTCTTTAAAATATGAAATTTTAGTAATCAAATCATTATAATTGTCAATAGTTTCGTTTTTCCCCTTTAACGTATCAGAAATTGTTTCCAATGATGAGGTATTAATAGTTAATAAACCCGAATGTGCATATTCTGCATATTTATTGGGATTCAAATACGGATGAGACCAATGTTTTTTCCATGGAAGCAATCCTATGTCATAGTTAGACATTTCTGTAAACATTACGTTTCTAGGTAATAGACCTTTAAAAAAGATCTTTTCTTTATTCTTTTCATTCCACCCAATAAAAATCAAATTACCTATATCATTTTTCAAAAATATATTTTCTAATCCTTCTAAATTTTTATGAGGATAGATATCGACTGATATTCCATCTCTACCTTGGTATACACTGTTAATATCTTTGTTATATTTTGGAATAGCGATATTTTTTATTTCATCTTCTAGAGGAAAATTAGGAACAAGAAATACATCTTTTGTATTCCCCATCTTTTTTAAATCTGTTACAATGCGTTCTGAAACAGTAATAGTGGGATGATTTGATACAATTTCTTTTTCCCATGTAGGCCATAGAGATATTGCTCGTTTTTTCATTTGTTTGGTTAACCATTTTCCTATTCTACTAGAATTTTTGGAGTTTGTTATTTCATAAATAAGTTTTGCATATTGCGCCCAGTGTTCATTATCATCATATATAAACGGGATTCCTAAATCATTAATCATCTTAGCTGGAAAAATAGTATGTGCATGAATTATATCAGGTCTGACTTGTTCTATGATTTTTATTATTTGTTTTCTAACCATATGCCAATAATATGGTATTCCAAATCTTGCTTTGGCATTCCATGTAATAGAGTACATCCTAGAAAAAATATTATTTTTATATTGGGGTGATTCTCTTCCAGCAAAAATTACCTCATAACCGTTATTTATAGCAGTTAAAACAGATTTTTCAATCCTCCCATTTGGTAATCCAAAACTTGTTAGATATAAAATCTTCATTCATTATAGTAGAGATTTAAAGCATTTAGTAAAACTTTCGGCTATGATCTTTAATGTCTCATAAACCTTAATTTCCTTTAAATTAATTATTTATTATATATTTAGTTATATATAATAGAATTACCAATAAGGGAGTTTAATCATATGATATTTTAATTCAATATTAAATATTATTCTGCATATTAAAGTATACTATCTTCAGAGAGTAAATTTTAGAAAAGATTTATTGATATAATATTTTAGATGTGTTATTAACTTTAATCTGTATAAAATAAGAAAATACCAATCAGAATGCAAATTATATTGCCCGACTAATATTATTGGACACTTAAATAAAGGCTAAACAAATTGTTTACAACATTTATTGCTTCGTGTTCATGAGGTAATTTTTTAGTATACTTTAATTGATAATTAAGGACTTGTAATCCGCATGCTAGACTTTCTAAAGCAGTCTTACTTGAACTATCTAAAAGTTTTCCATTAACAAATTTTATATCTACATATGTATTATATTTTTTTAATAAGTCAGGCATATCTTTGTATGGAGTAGGATTATATGTTCTATCATGTACATATATATTGTGAGTTAGATTTCTATGTTTGATATAATTTAAAGCCTTTTGAATGTCTATAGCTTCAGTTTTAATAGTAATTGCATCATAATTGGGATCCTTTTCATGGTTACTTATATTATCATTAAACAATTCTGTATCCACAGGATTAGGCAGATAATTAGCTTTATTAGCTAATTTTAATAGATCGGGCGTAGAGACTAAAACAATATCAGCTAACTGTTGCATCGTATCTTGTAGAGATCTTGTATATCCATTTCTAAGTAACCATAACTTATTTTTCATTCTTACTCCAAGTCGCTTTAATCTCAATGCTAAACTAATACTTTTTTTATAATTACCACGTAGATCAGTTCCATGATAATGTAAAATGATTTTCTTTCTATTTCCATACCTTCTACGTAATTTATATACTAATGCATCAACGCTGTGTAGATGTATGATGTCGTAAGAAGCAGATTGATTTAAAGATGCGGTATAAAAATTCTCTTTTTCTACGAATATTACATTATTTTTATAATATTCTTTGATACCATATTTATCTGCTATAGCTATTACTTTTGACTCTACACCTTGTTTTTCTTGAAATTTTGCTAATATACAAGCCACACCTGCCTGGTCATTAATGTGTAAAATCTTCAAATTCTGGTTATATTAAATAAATGGAATAGTTATTAATAATATTTTGTATCGTATTTATTGAATTTAAAAACCAAAGTAATAATATTAATTTATTTCAATAGAGATTATTTTACTATTTTTAACTTATCTAATTAATATTCTCTATCAATATTTAGATAACACAATAGGATAACTTAAGTTCATTAATAGAGTAAGATTACTTTAAGATATAATATACGAATTAGCTTCACAAGCAAAAAATGAGGAAAATGATCTAATTCCAACGGATATATGATTAACGATATCTTATAAAGATATAGTAATTGATCCTGCTACTAACTTCCGGTACTAAAAAATTGAATTGTATCATCACTTATTGAATAGAATTTATTTAACTTACTGTACTTTAACCACTATATTATTTAGTAATATACTAAAATAAGAAATCTTATTTCAGAAGATATATGATAGAAAAATTAAAAATAAGATAAAATAAGATTAAAAAATTATGTTACCAATAAGAAAGAAATTAAATTATCAACCATACATTTAAAGATCATACAGATCTTGTTAATTTAATGAACCAATAGCTATAGTGTAGTATTCTAACTTTCTTAGTCAAATAGAGACCATCCAAATTTGTTTTAATATATTTAGTGTTTTGAATTTTCTTTTTTGAATCTCCTTCACAATTAGAAACATTTCTTATCTTTTCAAGGTTTTTTATCTAGGATGATATAGAATTATTTATCTTTAACCAATATTAAAAAATGTATTAAGCCATTTTCATGGACTATAAAATATTTCTATTTCCTATTTCTCTAATAAAGGTAAAACAATACATATTAATTCACTTATTATTCTACAAATAAATTCAAATCTTATTATATATATTTTCAAGTTCCTTTGTAACGTTTACAGGATTATGTATTGAGGGTAGTCTGTCTATATATTCTAATTTATAATTCAAAACCTTTAAGCCACATGAAAGAGACTCTAATGCAGTTTTACTAAAATTTTCAAGTATTTTATCATTAACTATTCTTATATCTATATAAATATTATATTTCTTTAAAAAGTTAGGAATTTCTTCATATAATATGGGTGTTGTGGTCCTATCTAGTACATCTATTTTTAGGTTAATATTATTTTCCTTACAATAAAGTAAGGTTTTTTGAATATCTCCCGATGTTGTTTTTATGGTTAGAGCATTATTATTATTATTTACTTTGTTATGGATAGTATCATCTTTCGAAAAATG
This sequence comes from Nitrososphaeraceae archaeon, assembly GCA_036520175.1. Lineage (GTDB taxonomy): Archaea > Thermoproteota > Nitrososphaeria > Nitrososphaerales > Nitrososphaeraceae > TH1177. Next base: position 5,240 of record DATDKD010000080.1, on the reverse strand, counting down.
GTCTACATCAACTGGATTTGGTAGATATTTTGCATAAGGTAATAATAATAAAAGATCAGGTGTTGAAACTAGTATTTCATTAGCTAATTTCTGGGATTCTGTTCTTAATGATCTATAATATCCCATTTGGAGAAGCCGTAATCTATTTTTTACTTTCGCTGCGTAAGATTTGGTTCTAATTTTGGTATTCTGAATTGTAGAACTATGTGGAATATTTTTATTTTTCAGCCCTCGTATATCTGTACCGTGATAATGAAGAATAATTCTTTTTGAATTGCCGAATACTTTGCGTATTTTAATTACTATTTGCTCTACACTATGAATATGGATAATATCTGCACTTTTAGCTTCAGCAAGACAGTATTCTACAAAATTGGCTCTATCAATTATATCAACATAATCTTTATAAAATTTTAATATTCCATATTTATCAATTGTATTGGATGACAAAACTTTTGATTTTATATCATTCATTCTCTGGTATTTGGCTAGTATACATGCCACACCAGCTTGATCATGGATATGCAATACGTTCAACAAACAAGTAAACAATAAACAAGATAAAAATATTTAGAAAATATGAACAAATAGTTAGTTAATCAGATTTGAAGATTTTAAACAAGTATTATCAATAGTTATGAAGAATATTATTTATTAACCTCTTTATTATCTTTATCGAATTTTTCAGACTTTGGAATTTTGTTACCTTTTGTAATTTTTAAAAGCATTTCTCTCATTTCTTTTTTCTCTTGTTCAGTGATTTTCCCATCTATAAGATCTATGACAAAAAGCCACATAGTTGCTCCGATTCTATTCTCATTAAATAGTGCTTCAGCTTCTACTCGCCATTGACTCTTTCGATGCCAATATCCTATAATAATTGAAAGAGGAACATATATAGCTATGAATGTCATCGCAAATCCAATAATATTCCCTCCTATTAACGAATCAATAGAAGGCATCCTGTCAATCAATAATCTATATTGAATAACAATAAAGTTTGCAAATGTCATTAAAAAAATAAGATATATACTATGACCTTGTCTAAAATCCAACCATCGTCTTCTAAACCAGTTATTATTTTTTTTCAATGTATCGTAGTTCTATTGATTTAGATAAATTGTTTACTAATGAGATCTTGTTATTTTTCTATAATCCTAAAATTACCTTGTGAAAAAAGGAATTTTATTGGCTCGTTTATTGAATCAATTTTATTTGCTAATGTAATATGAATTCCATTACCTGTGGATTTAGTATAATTATACTGAAATATTCGCTTGTCCTTTAATAACATTTTCATCCAACCACTCAGATAAGAATCTCCATAAATAATGGATTTTGGATTAGTATGATTATTTAACCAGTCTATAGCTATTGAAAGATCCCTATTATCTACTATATCAATGGAATTAAATTGCATTGTGGAAGGAACAAAAAAATGAGTATACTCTGTAAATATCCCATAAATTGGAAAAGCATATTCATAAGGCAAAATCATGTAAAATAAACCAATGATTATATAAAAAGACATAATCGGTAAAAGTATCTTATAATTTGGTTTATCTTTATAATTGGAGAATAATCTAATCAATCCATAAGAAGAAAAAATTGACATAAATATTCCAGAAATTATAATCCATCGATCAGGTAATAATATTGCTGAATATGGTAATACTATCCAGGTAAATGAGCCAAGTAAAGCCATACTTAATGGAATGTATAACAATAATTCATGCAAATATTTTAAGCCATAAATAAAAAGTGGCAATGATAAAATATTCATCATTATAAATAGAATTCCTAAATTTAGTGGAGTATAATTTTCATTTGCTTTTATATTGCCAGTTAATATATGATTTATAGAATTAATAAGTGAATCATTTTTAGTATTATCAACGATTACTAAAAAACTGATTATACTAATTATAATTATTGTTAAAGAAATAATATATTTTATATCCTTTTTTATCGCAAAATAAATTAACAATGATATAATTAATAAAAAGGCAATCATGTTGTCAGTTAAAAAAGTTAGAATTACTAATGAAATGATGATACCAAAATGAATTATTCTTATATTGAAGAAATAGGCTTTTCTGTCTTTTAGGATTAAGTACATAATTAAGAAAGTAAATGACAACGCAAGGATATCCTTTTGTAAATCCCAAGTAGTTCTCAAAGCTGAAATTTGAAATAAAATAAATACAGTCATAAACAAAGCAGGTTTTAAATTGAGACCTTTTAATAATAAATAAATTGAAAGAGAAAATAGGCCATATGTTATTGATGATAAACTTAACATAAGACCCTGCGGATTTAGAGGGAGAAATGATTTAAATGTGTAGAGTAAATATGGATAAAATTGAAATGAATCGTTTTGAAATGTTGTATTTAACTTATCTGCTAAAGGAATATAATAGTTTATAATGTCATAACCAATTGGATAAGGATAAGCAATAAGGTCAGGAATAATTCTTATGAAACATCCCAAAACAAAAAAAAATAAGAGACTTTTAATTACTTTTAGATCTAAAGTTAATGAAATCACTTTCAATCAGTAATTTTATAATTATATATAATTATCATAGAATTTTAGACTCTATTATTGATCTCGTTGAGTTTAATAGTTTGTCTATGTCAACTTTAGAATGTTGATAAGAAATTGCTCCCATTTTGAAGGGCAAAAAGAATATTTTGTAATTAGAAATTAAAGCAAAATGATATTTCCGTAATTTTTCTTTATCAGCCAATGCTACATCATTTGCATTATTAATTTCTCTCACGTCATCATTTAAAAAATGCACGTTAAAAAGTGAACCTATTCCTGTTATTTTGACGTCAGTATTATTTTCATCGAATATTCTTTGAAGTTCTTTTCTTGTATATGCTCCAAGCTCGTTAATTTTTGAATAAACTATTTCTTTATTATTGTGTAAAAATTTGAGAGTATTTAATCCAGCACTCATAGTAACAGGGTTAGATGAAAACGTACCTCCTCCAATGGAACAAATTGAATTTTTATTATTTTTATCATTAGGATTAGAGATGGATAAAATTTCATTTTTACCGCAAACTATGCCTATTGGTAATCCTCCTCCTGCTATTTTACCTAAAGTAAATAAATCTGGATCTAATTTAAAGATCTTATAAGCTCCATGAATTGATAATCTAAAGCCAGTTACAATTTCGTCCAAGATGAATATAACATTATTTTTCTTAGAAAATTCTTGTAATCCTTGAAGGTAATCGTTATTAGGTGTTATACATCCAGCACCTGCTAGAATAGGTTCAACAATTATACATGCTAAATCTTCCTTTATGTTGCTTAATAGTTGTAAAGATGTATCTAGATCATTAAAAGGAATTGATTGAATGTATTTGTGATCTACATCTAATCCTAAGCCTTCCTTAATTTCAAAAGGGTAATTTACACTTTCAAGCAATGAAGAATTAAATCCATGCCATCCCCCAATTATTTTAGCAACTATTTTCTTTCTAGTAGCCGCGCGGGCAAGTCTTACTGCATACATAGTTGCCTCTGAACCTGTTGTAGCAAAACGTAATTTTTCAGCCTTTGGCATTAGTTTTTGGATAGTTTCAGCCAATTCAATGCTTATAGTGTTAACAGTACCATACAAGGTACCACTTTTGACTTGTTTAGATAAAGCTAATGAAACATTTTTTGGTGAATGACCTAATATCAATGCCCAATGACCCATCCAATAATCAGTATATCTATTATCATCTACATCAATCAGGTATTTTCCAGTCGCCTTCTTAACAAAGAAAGGATAAGGAGAAAAAAAACGAATATTATGACTGATCCCTCCTGGAAAAAATCGTAATGATTTTTTATAAAGTAAATTAGAATGCTTGGTATTTTTCTTATAATTTCTAGTGAGATTATTAATAGACATGTATGGAGACAGAAAAAAAGGTAGAACTTATTTATAAGTTATGAATCCACAGGCTTTGCTAGTAAAATAATAAAATATACAAAGATATATATTATATTGAATACCATATCATTAGTCCCGAAATTAGTTCGGAGGATCCTCTTCATTACTGCCAAAATATAAGCCTAAGGTTTATATGAAGCAGGGGGAGATGGAATCTAGAACGCAAGGCATAGGCGGCATCAATAATGATGTTGGTCATGGTACCAAAATGTGACTTATTGATCTCCATTTGCGCTCATATTATGAGGATTTAATATAACATATTAGATCTGATATAGGTTACAAACCCGCACAATTCATGATTGTCCGGCCGTACTCTATTTATATAATTATTAAAAGGATTAACTCCGGTTGATCCTGCCGGACCCGACTGCTATCAGAATAGGACTAAGCCATGCGAGTCAACGTAGCAATACGTGGCATACGGCTCAGTAACACGTAGTCAACATGCCCAGAGGACGTGGATAACCTCGGGAAACTGAGGATAAACCACGATAGGTCATAATATCTGGAATGATTTATGGTTTAAATCTATATGGCCTCTGGATTGGACTGCGGCCGATCAGGCTGTTGGTGAGGTAATGGCCCACCAAACCTAAAACCGGTACGGGCTCTGAGAGGAGAAGCCCGGAGATGGGCACTGAGACAAGGGCCCAGGCCCTATGGGGCGCAGCAGGCGCGAAAACTCTGCAATAAGCGAAAGCTTGACAGGGTTATTCTGAGTGATTTCCGCTAAGGAAATCTTTTGGCACCTCTAAAAATGGTGCAGAATAAGGGGTGGGCAAGCCTGGTGTCAGCCGCCGCGGTAATACCAGCACCCCGAGTGGTCGGGACGATTATTGGGCCTAAAGCATCCGTAGCCGGTTCTACAAGTCTTCCGTTAAATCCACCTGCTTAACAGATGGGCTGCGGAGGATACTATGGAGCTAGGAGGCGGGAGAGGCAAGCGGTACTTAGTGGGTAGGGGTAAAATCCGTTGATCCATTGAAGACCACCAGTGGCGAAGGCGGCTTGCCAGAACGCACTCGACGGTGAGGGATGAAAGCTGGGGGAGCAAACCGGATTAGATACCCGGGTAGTCCCAGCTGTAAACGATGCAGACTCGGTGATGAATAGGCTTCGTGCCTATTCAGTGCCGCAGGGAAGCCGTTAAGTCTGCCGCCTGGGGAGTACGGTCGCAAGACTGAAACTTAAAGGAATTGGCGGGGGAGCACCACAAGGGGTGAAGCCTGCGGTTCAATTGGAGTCAACGCCGGAAATCTTACCGGGGGCGACAGCAGA
>DATDKD010000079.1:0-4809 GCA_036520175.1 Nitrososphaeraceae archaeon | reverse complement strand
TTCCGAGATCTTGTGCTATCTTAGAGGGCTCATTGTTAAGTATAGATTCGATTGTAAATCCTGCTTTATTTAATACGTCTTTTAGCCCAATTGGAATTGTAATATGGTCAATTCTGTAGTCGTTTTTCATATCTGTACAGTGTATTAAGTACTCTAAGCAGAAATAATTATCCTATATAAAATCTTTGATCTATATAGTTATCCAATATAAGATAACAATATTCTATCTAATTCAAAATGATATATAAGTTGTAACTTCCATACCATACAGAGTACTTTTCTAAAACTAAATGAAACGATGTAGTTAAACGCATAAGATTGCTTAATATTTTTAACTAGTCTAAATAAATTATTCCATTATCCCATATTGAAATACTTTTATTACTAGAATAGTCTACATAATAACAAAATGAATCTACAAAAATCCAATAGTTTAGTATCTATGTCAATAAACCTTAGAAATATTACTATTATATATATATTATTTTTTGTTGTTGTTGTAAGTGGATCACTATTGATTTTAGGTAGCATCTATGATGATAATTTTTATGATGCTTATGCTCAAGATGAAAATAATGTTACAATTAAAACAACAAAATTAACTGATAGCATATACATGCTTGAAGGTTCAGGAGGAAATATTCTAGTCTCTATTGGACAAGATGGGGTATCTATGGTAGATGATCAATTTGCTCCCCTTACTGTAAAAATTAAAGATGCAATTTCCAAGATAACAGATAAGCCTATAAAATTCGTGATTAATACACATTGGCATCCTGATCATACTGGAGGAAATGAGAATCTGGGAGAAGCAGGAGTAATTATAGTTTCACATGATAATGTTAAAAAACGGCTCAGTACAGAACAATTTTCTGATTTCTTTAAACGGTCGGTTCCACCATTGTCAGAAAAAGGTCTTCCAATTATTACTTTCTCCGATAATATGTCCATCTACCAAAATGATGATGAAATAAATATTATTCACATGGATAATGGTCACACAGATGGTGATTCCATAGTCCATTTTACAAACAATAACGTAATTCATGTTGGTGATGACTTTAGCGACAAAGCATATCCATTCATAGATATATCAAGTGGTGGCAACGTTGACGGATTAATTTCATCGTTAAAAACCATCTCCTCGATAATTAATGATAAGACTCAGGTGGTATCTGGTCATACCGGAATATCTAACAAGACTAAAGTTAATGAATATGCAAACATGTTAACTGATGTACGCAACCTAATAAGTCAAATGATAACTGAAGGCAAATCTTTAGAAGATATTATTGCTTCACAACCAACCTCAAAATATGACAAAATATATTATGACTATACTAATAGAAAACCAAAAGATTTTGTAACACATGTATATCAAAGTCTTACACAACAATAAAACAATTCATAATATTTTATTTTTTTTTGAAGTATCTATGAAATAACTAAAACCAGATATATATTGATATAAAAATAAAAATACTTATTATCTATTATAAAATCTCTCAACTAACATATTAATAATTTATTGACAATATTTTTATCAGTAAGCAACAAACAAGCAATGTTTTTGTTGAAAATAATAAATAATAAATAAAAATAGAAATAGCATTTTAAATTAAACTTACAAATTATTAAAAAAAATTGATTGATGTTGTAGTAATTGTAACCAATTAAATAATTAGGTTAAAAATACATTTTATACCCATTACTATTCTAGTAATCTGATTTCATAATAGTAGTAGAGTTTCTTCCTTTAATTAAAGCATTTAAAGAATTTTCTATCCTCTTTGAAAATATAAGGTATCCAATTAATCCCATAACTGCCCCAACAGGAACTGTAATCAAAGTTGCAGTTACAATAGTATTTAGAAATGTTGGTAATACGGCATTTAAAGATCCTAAATCAGTATTTAGAAAGGTTCCATATGTCCATATGATCATAGGATAATTAAAAAAATAGAAAATTGCTCCAATTATAGAACTTGCTATCACTTTATTATTTTTAAATTGTTTTGTATTAATTCTAATAAAGTTTGAATTTAATACTATATCTGCAAGAATAGAGGCTCCTAAAATACTAACAAAATACCAGGGAATAAGAGGAGAGAGTATATCTCCAGTTGGAAGGATAGTTGAAAGAGTATTTACCAATACCAATAAAGAAACTATTATAGATGCATAGCCAAAAGTATTATTAAATACTTTAGATGAGCACAGAAACATAATAGAGTTAATGAGAGGAAGAAAAATACTTGCTATCAAAGTTGCACTATATGTATCTAAATTAAAATTAAAAAAATCAGATTCGGAAAATGGTAAAACAAATATAAAGACATACCATATGGATGTAAACCACAGTGAACAGAGGCTAGGAATAAGAAAAATTTTAGCTAACTTTTTCCAATGTGTAATATTATTCATTACACCATATAACCCTAGGAAAACTGCAACAGAGTTAATTAGCATTCCTGTAGCCAAGGTGATATGAGTTGGACTTAGCAGACCATCAAGTCCAAAACTTTGATGCCATAAATAATCCAATGGACCCGCAATCAATGACAAAAATGAACCTATTATTAATAATTTAAAAGAAAGAGAAAGAGAAGAAGATGTGTATTGTTTAATTTTCTTTCTTCTTAATATGTAAGAACTCGCTCCAGCAGAAAATGCTATTAATCCTATTCCAGTATAAAGCATAGCATGAGATGGAGTAAAAAATGAATCTGGCTGATTTAAGAGATGAGAAGTTATATCCCAACTCGCCCCTGAAATTTGCATAAAAGACCCTAACGTAGAAACAATTAAAATAAATAATGATACTTCTAAATTTGAATAGTCTAAGAATTTTAAATTCTTATTATACATATTAACAAACATTTCTTTGCCAATATAACTAATAAATATAACTAATAATAGCAAATTAACACAAAACAAAAAGTTAAATACAGATACAAGAAGTGAGTGATATTTTGCTTGGATTACTAGATAGGAAAATACCAAAGATATCTAAACAAATAGAAGAATAGTCAGCTAAGATAATATAAACAAAATAATACAATTACCATATAACTTGGTATAATTAAACTTAAAAGAAACATATAGAAATAACAAAAATACTTTAATGTTTCAGATGTCAAAAGTCATAATCAATAGGAGTAGCAGTACTATTGTTGTTTTAATGCTAACACTTTTAGCCAGTAGTACTTTTTTTGGAGTAGCCAATGCACAAAATTTGAACGGAACCTCTAACAACAACAAGGATCTATCATTAAATGATCTCTTTGAATTGGTAGAAAATTCGATAGTCCAAGTAACAAAAACGATGCCTCCTGCTAACCCATTCGGGCCGGATAAGGAGAATCAAACATCATTAGGTTCTGGATTTATTTATAATAATAAAGGATACATTGTTACGAATAATCATGTTGTAGAAAATGCAAAAGTTGTTGATGTAACTCTTATTAATGGAGATAGATATACAGCTAATGTAACGGGAACAGATGCTTTTAGTGATTTAGCAGTTATAAAGATTAATGAAAATACAACAACAACTACGACGACCCTACCTAAACCATTAGTAGTTGGAAACTCCTCTGAGCTTAGGGTTGGTGATCAAGTAGTAGCAATAGGTAATCCTTTTGGGTTAGAGAGTTCAATGACAACAGGAATTGTTAGTCAGATAGGTAGACTCTTATCTATAGACGAAAGAGGGTTTTCAATACCCAATGCTATTCAAACCGATGCTTTAATCAATCCTGGCAATTCAGGAGGACCATTATTAAATATGAAAGGAGAAGTTATAGGAGTGAATACAGCAGGTATTTTTCCTGGTGGAATAGGTTTGGCTGTTCCCTCCAATACTGTATTGAGAATAATTCCTGTATTGATGGAAGAGAAAAATTATACTCATCCCTGGCTTGGTGTAACTGGAAACACTTTAACTGCAGACATTGCCAAGAGGGAAAAATTAGATAGGACTCAAAAAGGTGTTATAATAGACACTATAGTTAGAAGCAGTCCTGCAGATTTAGCTGGATTGAATGGAAGTAATATCAATGAATATGGTGAAAAGAGAGGAGGAGACATTATTACAGCCTTAGATGGTAAACCAATAATCAAGATGGAAGATTTGATATCATATTTAGAATTGAACAAGGCTGTAAATGATAATGCAACATTATCGGTATACAGAGATGGAGAGATAATAGATAAACAAATTACTTTGAAGAGTCGACCAGAAGCTCCGATAACAAATCAAACACAGAACTAGATTTTTTCCTTCTTTCCTTTTTCATTTTTCCATCCTTTCTTTTATGAATAAATAAATAAATAAACTTGTAATATTAACTAATTCTCTCTAAAAAAGTTAACCAGGACTGACATTTATTTAGTAATGAAAATATAATTTGAAAAATTGGTCGGCATTATGAAAGATAACCCAAGTTTATTAGATGCTTGAATCTATTAAAAGAAGAAGGAAAAGGGGAGAGTAGGAGGAGGATTAATTTAATGACCTCTACATAAAATTATTATTTTTTTGATATTCTTGATGATTATATTTGTCATCATAATAATGGATCATTTTTTTAAAATTATTATATATTAGTTTACATAATATTAGAAGATTTAAAATCTGCATTTTTTGGTGAGATATGATATTAGATGGGTCTAAATTCAAATCAGATACTTCTTTTGAGTAAACTCTTATCCATTCATCGATCATAGATTCATCTACTTCAATATGAAATTGGATTCCTATTGCAGTCTTTATACGAAAAGCTTGTACATATGTATCAGATTTAGCTA
>DATDKD010000078.1:0-3306 GCA_036520175.1 Nitrososphaeraceae archaeon | reverse complement strand
ATTCCTTTTCTATCTTTAACTAATTCAGACCAGTTAATGGAGGTTGACATAATAAACTTTATATTTTATTATATATAGCAATTCTACTTATAACTATTAAGAAAGATTAAGTTAATGAGGGTTTTTGTGTTGTACCACATATATTCAATAATTGGAATCTTAAGGGTTTCAAATATTGGAAAAGATTTGATACATAACCCTCCCTGTAAATATATTAACACTAAGGAATTCTAAAATTTAGAAGATTGAAATAATTGTTATTGTTTTTCTATATTAGACTTTTATGGTAAACCGCTATCGGTATTACTCCAGATGAGCGCAGAATTTTTGGAATTCCTTTATTTTATAATCTTTCTTCTATCTATTTTACATTTTATTATTGTAATTGTGAATTATATCCCTTCCACTTATACAAATAATCGAGTTATAGGATTCTATAGGTAATAATCCTCTAAACCTTACAATATTTATTAAACATATTAGTCTTATCAAACTTATTGATATAGTAAGAACATTTAGTATTAAATACAATAATTGATAAGAAAAGAATCATTTCTGTTATTTTTCTGAATTATATAATTATTAGGAAGTGTTTTGTTTTGATTTTGTTAACGGCTAACGCAATCACAATTTCAGGTCTGGCTATGAATTCATTGTATTTCTTTTTCCATAGTGAAGAATCTACTAAGAATATTAATCCAAATATGTTTCTAATTACAAAAGCTAAATAGATGATATGGTAGATCCCTACTAATAGTATTTGTGACGCCTACGCATAACCTATATATATGCTAAAAAATTTAGGTCTTGAAAAAATTTATAATTAGTTAGATATTGCAAAGAGGCTATAGCTTATAAAGAGAATATTCATATCTAAATATATGAAATTTATTGGATATTGGACATCTCAAGAGCAATATTCTATGCAGGATTTAATTAAATTTGTAATTGAAGCTGAGAAAGGAGGTTTCACAACAACTATGACAAGCGATCATTTTCATCCTTGGTGGCATGATAACGGATATGGGAATTTTACATGGATTTGGCTAGCAGCTGCTGCAGAAAGGACAAAAAACATGAAATTTATAACTGGTGTAACAGCTCCTGTATACAGATATAATCCTGCCATCATTGCACAAGCTTTTGCATCACTTGATGTATTATATCCAGGTCGAATTGCTCTTGGAGTCGGTACAGGAGAAGCAATGAATGAAGTTTCCGTAGGTTTTGATTGGCCTTCTGCCGATATAAGATTAAAGAGAATTACCGAAGCAATACAAATTATAAAGCAGTTATGGAATAAAAACGAAAAGAAAAATCAAGCAAAGAATGATACATTAGATAATAGGAAGGAAAATAATGATGAAGGATTTGTAAACTTTCATGGAGAATATTTTAAAATTAGAAATGCCAAACTTTACACTCCTCCTTCTACAAATATTCCTTTGTATATGGCAGCTTCCGGCTCTGAAGCAACTAAAATAGCTGCAAAATATAGTGATGGATTGATTACAATTTCAAAACCTGATAAAGTAAAGGAGATGTTTGATATTTTTGATAAGGCAATACTTGAAGAAAATAAAGAACCTAATTGTCTTCAGAAGATAGGTAAGCCAAAGGTATCGTATTCTGAAGATTATGATAGAGCATTTAGAGCATCAGAATTTTGGAGGGCCGGAGATATAGAAGATGTATTTAATACCGATATTAATGATCCACGAGCATTACAACAAAAAGCAAAACAAGAGGTTTCAGATGATAAGCTAAAGGAATCAACATTAATAGTTACTTCCATAGAGGATTTAATCAAACCTCTTGAACAGTATTTTCAAGCAGGATTTACTCAAATATACGTACATAGTACAAGTCCAAATGAATTAGAATTTGTACAAAAGTTTTGCACTAAAGTATTACCTTATTTTAAAGATAGTAAATAGTATAAGGGGCTTAACTTATCTAAACCATTCTATTTTGAAAACTTCAGAAAAATTGTTTTGCAGTATCTCTACTTTAAGATATTTATCTTTTATTACAATATTTTAACTAATGTCAAATAATACAATAATTTCTACAAATCAAGAGATTGGAAAAACTATTGCCTCTGAAAAGTTTCTTAATACAATGGATGGTTTTTGGTTTGCTCTAAATCCTCACGTAATCATAAACTCTTTCGACTTTGTTTCAGTAGATAATTTGTTTGATAGTAAGACTATTGGAATTGTAAAAGAATTACAATCAGTTGCTGAAGAGGATTATAAGAATTATTTATCTGATTACCATAAAATACCCCCCACTAAAGAACAATGGAGGATAGAAAAAAGAGACGAAGAAGAAGAAAAACAATTACCGCTTTCTCAGAGACAATCAAACGGAGTTGTCTTGGCAAAAGTGGCTATAATGGCAAATACAGAAATCAAAGTACAAGGATATAAAAAGAATATATCTATAAATTTTCCAGTTGGAATAGGTAAAACGGTTAGATTTGCTACTGAAGAAGAGATTATATTTGCTTTAGGAATCCCTCAGATGGAAAATCCTATACCCGCCGGTATCATAGAAACAACAAATGGTCTTGAAGTTCCTATTACATTGGATGTAACTTATTTGGCGGGAGCTGATACTGCACATGTTAATGCATCAGGAATATCAGGAAACAGAAAAAGCTCCTATATTTTATTCTTATTGCAATCATCATATCAGACACTTAAAAGAATGAATCAAAATGTTGCATTGATAATATTTAACACTAAAGAACAAGATTTGCTATATATAGACCAAAAAGAAAAATACACCAAAAAAAGAACTGAAAGACTATTTGATGTACTGGATTTGGATATAGAGCCATTTGAAAATGTAACTTATTTCCTTCCAAGAGGAAAAGATGGCAAACCTAATTCTATTCATGTACCAAAGAATTACAGAACATATTCTTATGAACTTCAAGACGTTTATGATAGACTGGAACTGCTATTTTCTGAACCTTATGATTTACATCATGATTTCTTATCAATAATGAATTACATTTATGAATCGTGGCCTCTAAAAAGTAATATTGAAAAGAAGGATATAACTACATGGACTGACCTTTCTGAATTTAAAGAATATCCTGAAACAATAGTATCAAACAAATCTTCTCTTTTGTACTTTTTAGGCAGATTACAAAGATTTAGAAAATCGCCTATGTTTATTGATAAAAAGAAAACCAGTACCTATCTTGGTAATGAAATTAAAAAAATCAAAACAGGTGATGTGTTTGTAATAGATGTGGCAACAATATCTTCTTTTGAAGAGCAAGCGTTTGTGGTT
>DATDKD010000077.1:0-11837 GCA_036520175.1 Nitrososphaeraceae archaeon | reverse complement strand
AATATTAAGATAGTAGTAACTATATAACCAATTGCTACCATTGCAAAAAACACACCTTCTGCAAGTTGTCTTGTACTTTTATTTACCGTTCCTTTGTCTGCAGATTCTTTTGACTCACCTAATTCTAGTAGTGAATGTTCTAGATATACTATAACGTTGGGAATCATCAATCCAACAAATATTATTGATAATATTGTTATTTGTTTATTGTTCTTTAGGGTTGCTAACATCACGTACTGAATATTTTGTTTACATTGTATATTAATATTTGACACAAATTAACGCAAGTTAAGCACTAGGAATAATTTGTACATAATCATTATATAACATATTTCACATTTTTATATTATGTCTTTAATGACCAAAAATATTATAACATTCAGTTTCGTGGGAATATTTTTAGCAATAGCCATAGTATCAGTTCAACAGGTCTATGCAACGGGTTGCCCTACCAACTTTGTATCAGAACATATAAAAAATGCACAAACAGCACTTGAAAGTGGAAATACAGAAGAAGTTAAGAATCAACTTGAATTAGCAGAAGAAGCAATAGGAATGGCTTCAGAGGAAAGTGAATAATAGATAAATAATAAATAAAAAAAATTATATTAAAAAAAACAATTATTTATTAAAATTTTTTATTAATGCCTTAACGATGATCTATATTTCTATAGGAATATTTGCAAATAATATTTCATGATTACCTAAAATAAAATCTTCCCATATTACATAGATATTGTTATTAGAAATAGCGATAGAGGGACATTCAGAAATACTTCTATTATTACTTAAATTGAATAATTTTGTATTGTTAGTATTTGTTTGATTATTCAATAATAGCAATATATCCTGATTTTGTGAAGGAATTGTAGTATCTTGCCAAACTAAATATGAAAGATTATTATTTGTTACTTCTACATTCAGGGGATTATTAATAAATTCTTCAAATTTGTTATACTCCTTGGCATTGTTAGAATCAATTGTTTTTTCAGAAATTGTCTTTGAATCTGTAAATGTGTTACCATTATCATTACTTTTAACATAATAAATATTGCTAATATTCTTTAAAAGGAAACCACTCGAAACTACTAATACTTCATTTTGATTGACTGCGATTTGTGACTCTCCAGATTTGCTCTTATCACTTAATTTTATAATTTCATCAAAATTATTGCCTTTATCAGAACTTTTTACAAAAAATAATCCACTATTTTTTTTATTTTCATTGTTTGAGACTATATAGACATAGTTTCCATATGACTTGATTTTAGGAAATGCATCATTAGTATTGTTTATCAATTCTATTGAATTGTTAAATGTATTTCCGCTATCTATGCTACTCTTAAACATAATACTGTCATTACCATCATCTATATTTTGGTCTGATTCTCGCCATACAACGTACACGTTTTCATCAGACGCCGAAATTTCTTGATTGTAGGAATTTTTTGAATTATTGCTTATGTTTATTGCTTTGCTAAATGTTTTACCATTGTCTAAACTTTTTGTAAACATTATTTCCTTATTATTAGGATTGACTGTGTCTGCCCAGATAATAAATAAGCCATTTTTAGATACTGTAATCTGTGGATGCTCAGAAAATTCAGTATTATTACTCAAATTAATTGGCATACCAAATGTTTTACCTTTATCTTCACTTTTTACAAAAAAAATATCATAATTATGCTCAGGTAAACTTTTAGTTACAGACTCTTGCCATACAACATACACATAATTTTCAAAGGCTTCTATCTGGCCATATATTGAATCTTCATTATTGTTTGTTAAATTAGTTATATTAGAATTAGGATAATTGATTATTCTTGAATCATTATGTTGATTTAATTTTTCAGATAAACTAATTGGAAAAATGTCATTGGTATTTGTTTCATCAATTGCATTAATCTGATAATCACAAACTAATGAACTTAAAACAAAAATAAATATAAATAAAATATAATACAAGTATCTTTTATTATTATATAAAAAAATATTTAGAATTCTAAAGTGTAATGATGAATTAGCCATTATAAATTCTTACTAGATTAAATATATTTCAATGTATCGTCATTCAAAATCATTTCCTACAAGAACAGAAGATTATTGTCTTCCATTTATACTCATATAGATATTTGTTACAAGGTCTTTTGGTTTTATAAAACTATGATCATAATATGTAGTATCATAGTTTAAAGTTGGTTTTAGTTGGATTATTTCATCAAGAGATTTACCTTCTTGCATCATTTGATTAATATTGTTGTGGATATCTATTAACATATCCAAATAATCTTTTACTTTAGTTTGATTAGATATTCCTGAATGACCTCCAACAACTTGTGTATCTTTGTTAATTATTGAAACTATTTTTTTTAAAGATGAAATTAAGCCATCAATTGACCCTCCACTTGATAAATCCATAAATGGATAAGATCTATCACTGAAATCATCACCAACATGAATTACATTATTTTTTATAAAATATACTATCGAATCACCATCCGTGTGACCATTATCTAAATGAATTATTTTAATCTCTTCATCATTTTTATAAATAGTCATATTTTCAGAAAATGTTATGATTGGTAATCCTTTATTAGATAATGCCGGAATAGTTTGGTTAATAAATTCAAAGAATTGGTTAGTACTAAGACGTTTTCTGACATTCTCATGTGAAACTATTATTGTTCCTGCTTTTCCAAGTTTTTCATTTCCACCAACATGGTCAGGATGCGAATGAGTATTGATTACAAACTTTATTTGTTTATCAGTAAGGTTAGCAATCACTGACTTTAATTTTTCAGTAACTGGTGCATATTGATCATCTACCAGAATTGCTCCATCATTTCCAATAGAAAGAATTACATTTCCACCAGAGCCATAAATGATATACATATTAGCAGTTAATTTGGTTGTGTTAATCTGTAAATGTGAAGCATATATTTTATCTAAATTTGATAAAGAAAGAAGTGCAATAAAAGTTACCAACATGATCAGTAATAAATATAATGTTTGGTTACGTCTATCATATATTATATAAGATATACTATGAGGTTTTGCTAATACCATTTGATTTATAACTAAATTTACATAAATAAAATTTATTAGGATTACCATTGTAAAGAATTTAAATATTATACATTCAAAATGCCAGATTGTGAACATTGGTAATAATTCGGACAAATGCTATACAGTTGATTTAAAAATTACTTCTGACTTTGATAAAGATGAATATTATCTATACATTCGCTCTTTGAATTTATTAGATGTTTGACTCCTTATCATTTTTAAATTATTTTCTATATTCTCAGCTTCTTTAATCAATGGTTTTATTTCACAATACGCTTCAGGAACAATTTTACTTACAACTTGAGCAACATTTGCTGCTGCTCTAAAATCGGGTACTCCTGATATGATATCAACTACAAATACAACGACATCAATATTCTTCCAATTTGATTCATTTAAAAGAACTCCAGGAATTCCGTTAACCGTTCCATTTTTTAAAGGCAAAATTCCTATATTATTTAATTCCTTCATTATAATTTGAGAATTCGAAATTACATAGAGCGAAGGCTCTTTTTTTGTTCTATCTTCTTTTTCAATTTCCCTACTTGCAACACTTATTACTGTTTTGCATTTATTATAATTCGACCACTTCAATATCGTATGAGCAATTTGTCTATATGCTGATGATTCTAGAATTGCTTCAGAAACAAAGAATGCTAACTTTTTCTCTTCATTTGCGTAGATTCTTGCTGGAAAATTTGGTTTAGTATTATAAATTACTGATATAGGAGGAAAAAGAGGAGAATCGAGAATACCCACTAATTCAGTTTTCAGAGAATTGATAAAACATCCAATTGCTATAGTACTAGTAAGACCAATACCATGGAAACCATCAAATACAACACCACCTTCAATATTAATTTCCTTTAATTTTCGAATTTCAATTATTGGTTCGGTATGCATGAATAGATTTACAATTCATTATTTTAAACTGTTTGCTTTAATGTTCTAAACTTATGGTTGTTTCATCTTTCAATATTAGAGATCTAAAAAATTACCTGAGTAAATCTAATTTTCAACTAATCTTAATATTGAGGCTTAATTTGGACATTATTTATTCCATTTTAGTTAATAGTAATAATATAAAATCAAATATGTAAATCCGTTATTCTTGAAAAATTCAATAGTAAGACACTTATGATATATTCTAAATTTTCATCAATAGAAATCCTTCTTAACTAGAACTATATCCTTCATCACTAAATTATAAATCAAGTTATACGTAGCAAGAAAAAAAAGAAGATAATAGGTGTGTCAAAGTTTTAGAATTGATAATTTGATTGAATTAATGTATGATTAGAGAGATTTTCCATATCAAGATTTCAGGGACTGCTGTTTGTCCTATATTAATTTCAGATGGTTGGATGGGAAAGAAAACATAAGCAAGTAGCAAAGCTAGTATACCAATAATAATTACTATCAAACCAATAAGAAAAATAAAGTTTTCTCTATCAGACCTACTAGCAAAAATTTTCATAATATATATAGTTGAACCAATTTAATTAACATTATCCTCAGAACTTATATTAATAATTACATAAAATATACAAATCTTTGGCGTATATCTAGTACTCAAAATGTGATTTAGGATGAATACCAATTGCAATATTGACAAGATATTGATAAGAGATTGTATTGGTTCCTGAATTGTATATTTTTTCCAATACCAGGACCGAAAGTAAATCGTTAATATTATCTATATTACTAAAAGCATTAAACTCTTATTTAATCACTATTATCGGCTAAATTTTAATAATAAACCTCTTAAATTATCTTGTGAATGATACTTATTTTTTATCCTTAGAAGATGCATAGCAATTACATCATTATAATAATAAACTATGAATAAATGTAATACATTGAACATTTAATTTAACGAATATTTGATTTAATAATTGAATAGCATAGTTAAGATGAAAATTTGTAACCTATATGAAAGGTGAATTATCATCCGATCTTATTACAGATTATAAAAGGCCTCAAAAGACTAGCTTGGAGTTTATAAAGAAGATAAGAGAAAACAATACTACAATCAAATTAAAATCTTGTTGATTAGGGCTTTTACGAAAAGTGATATCAGACAGTTTGAGAACTGATAAAATAATTGAAAAACCTATACATTTAGAAAATTTAATAGAAGAAGTACAAAAATTAATAACAGTAATAGACTAGATAGCTACATAATTTTTTCCTTTATATAGTAATAAAAAATTAAGAGATTATATTGTATATTTAAAAAAATTGCTTATTTTATTCTTATTATTATATTTTTATTTTATACATATTTTGAATCATATTGAAAAATGAAAAGTCCGTAGAATGAATTGTTGACAAAATTAAATAAGAACAATAATTATTTCATTGTAAATTAAGACATGACTTTTCTTATATTTTTTTGATGTGCAAATAATGTGTAGAATGTTTTCCTATAGTTATCTTATCTTTTCACGTGATATTAATATTAAAATAAGTAAATTACCTTTCTAATAATATGGGAAATAGAAGTAGAACAGAAATAGTGGGTAATATACTCGATGCATCAAATGGAGGAGCATCTAAGACAAAAATTATGTACACAGCTTTTCTAAGTTATAATCAATTAAAGGAATATCTTTCTGTTTTGATAGAAAATAACCTAATAGAATATCTTGATGGAACTAAAACATTCAAAACTACAGAAAAAGGACTAAACTTTGTTAAAACTCATAACGAAATAGGAGAATTATTACAACAAACTACTCTGGAAAATAACTAATTTAATTTGAGAAGCTAAAAATTTGGTAACACCTAAGACTGTCCAATATCTGTTGAAGAATCAATAGCCAGCTGTTACCCAAGCTATATAGCAATAAGTGAGTGACAGAAACATATGTTCTGATATTTCCTCATCAGCGACTTAATATATTGTTTAACTTATAATGGACATCAATAATATTTCAAACATTTCTTTATTTCAAAAACCTTGCCTTTTTTATTATACTAACAATTTGTAATAAAATTAAAATTCATAAAATAAGTATATTATTAAAAATGAGACTAACATTTTTTCTCTATGAGGAATTTCTTTCCATTATACTGTATATTTTAAAATGTTTGTTGTTATTTAGTTTTTACGTATCAAATCTTCATCATAGACTTTCTTATAGCCTCAAGATTGACTTGAATATTGGCATTAATGTTCCAATCACTTCGATTGCTCATAGATACTGGTCCAAATCCTGGAAACTTATCATTCATTATCAACAGTAACAATAGTCTCATCTACTTTTGTATTATTATGATCAGTTTTATTACAATGAAGGTTTACTAATCGTAAAGTTTTCAACAATATAGTCAATTTAAGATTATAAAAGATATTTTATCCAAATTAAAAGAACATAAAGAAATAATACCGAGAAATTAATGAGAAACAGATGGAACTTCTAATTTTTTCTTTTGTTTTTGTTCATATACTTTCCTTTTTTCATCAATTTTATTATCTATATATTTCTTAAAATCAACAGAATGTCTAAATAAAGCATGAAATTCTACATTATTTTCTTTAAACAATTCTTCTGCGCCTTGTTCCCTATCAATTATACAAATTATTCCTGATACTTCCATGCCCAATTCTTTTATTCGATCAAGCGTTTTATTTATTACACTTTTTCCTGTAGTTATTACATCATCCACTATTACAATTGGAGATAATGGATTTCCTTCAAAAAAAGCCAATGGGCCATCTGATTGAGGTCCATGTTTTTTTGGTTCTTTTCTTACAAAGAATGCCGATAGTGGATCAGATTCAGTTAAAGAACTCTTCAAGCATATTGCAGTAACCAATGGAATTGAACCTGTTTCCAATCCACCTACAGATTTAACTTTAAACTTTCTAACTTCTTTTAATAATAAATCGCTAATAATATCTAATCCTTCTGGATCTAAAATACAATTTTTAGAATTATAATAGTAATTGCTAAATTCCCCACTAGAAAGTTTAAACGGTTTATCATAGTCAGATATTAGTATTGCTTTTTGTTTTATAAGATTTTCTAATATCTTTTTATTGTTCACTAAATTTTGGCCTCCCTTTCTTTAATATATATTATCTTATAATATTATCTATCCTTTTCTTTTGCAAATTATAGATTAAATTTAGTAAAAACTTTTACCTTATATTTTTCAATTGTAGATTGCTTCTTCATAGTAATCATTAGATTTTACCTTTAAAGTTCTTCAATATCTCTTGACAATATTCTTAGTTAAAAATTAAAATGAAAGAATAGGATTTAAGAGGATAAAATTATTATACTTTTGATATTTATTTAATTTTCTCAGTTAACCATGAACATGCAATTGGTGGTATACGGTAATATCAACGTTTTATTAAGTCAATAAAGTGATGTTTAATTAAGAGATTCACCACTTGCAACTATATTATAATCACCAAGTTTATGAAAGCCAATAACTTCTAAATGATCAAAAGATACTTGTTTATTTGGTTTTAATATGAAAGAAGGAGAAGTAATAAAATGCTCGACTTTCTCTAATAAAGTTCCTGTTTTATCATAATATTCAGCAGAAACTTTTACTTCATGTAAATCAAGTGTGCTATTATTCTTAACATCACCTTTTATTTCAATTAAGTTAGTTACACTTCTTTCTACGAGCAAATTTTCAATCGCTAAATTTATTCTATCACCTTTTATATTAGCAGTACTATTAGAAGTATTATTTATTAAAGATGATTGTTGTGCTTGTACATCTATGCTAAAATAAGGAATGCAAATTGAAAGTAATGGTATTATAGTAAGATATTGGATTTTTTGATATTTGGATAAACTAGTTAGTTTATTTCTCATCAAAAGATAATATATACATAAAGATATTTAAATTATTAATATTGTAATACCATATTAGATTTAGGTCAGGTTTGTTTGATCAACTCCATGATTCATGTATACAATTCAAACAATAGTTTTAACATATTGATGAGTATTATGATAATATGTTATTAAGAAAATCAATATAGATAAATGGTAGAATCCTACCCTACCCTATACAAAGACTTTTACTCTAAGAAACTATGCAATATTAGGAAGATCTTATTCTAAAACAGATTAAGCCATGAACAGTATTTGTAGTTTATATTTACAGTCAGAAGATATAGTAAGATGAAAATTTTAAAGATACAATATATTTAATGCTCATTTATGAAAGTTGGAATTTATTGTTATAGTGTTTTAATAATGATACCCCTAATTAAATTAGCAGATGAAAATAAAACAGTAACTACTTAAATTTGATAATGGTTGTATTATTATAATACTTATTTTCTAAGAAATTTATATTTATAAAATGAGAAAAAGATCTATCTAGTTCTTCTGTCTGAGTTAGACTTTCTCGTGTTCATTTAATATATCTTTTATCTTCCTAAGTACCTCGATTTAATAAACTATTTGAATTATCCTAATAATAATACTAACGAAATGATTCTAGAAGAAAACATGAACTACAGTAGAGAGGCTTGAGAAACATATTAGAACTACTAGCAATTAAATTCTTTTTATTATCTAATTTAGTAATATTATTCATGCTAACAATATATAGATAATCCCCTAGGTATATTCATTAATTGGTTGTTTTCTCCTTCTTGAATGGACAGTTTACAAATTAAAAACATTCAATGCAATAATATTATAATTGGTAAAGCTAAATGACAGAAGATTATCTTGTGTATTTTTCTATAATTGATTTATGTTGTGGATATAATTTGGTGAGTATTTTCATATCTCCTATCTTCCAGTCTTGATAATCGAATCCTGGCGAAACAGTGCAGCCTACTAAGGAATAAGAATTGTGGTCATCGACTGCTGCTGCAAACCAACATCCTGACTTTATAGCTGCTTGAAATGTATGTCCATTGTCAATATTCTCTCCTAATATGACTTCATTTAATCTTCCATTTGGTTCTATGATATACAAAGTTAAGCTGCTGCCAGCATAAAAATGCCACAGCTCATCTGATTTCATTACATGAAAAGCTGAGAATTCATCTCCTTCAAGTAAATAATAGATAGCAGTAGAAATATGCCTAGACCCATGATAGTTAGGCAAGTTTACCAATTCTACAGACTTGTAGGATTCAAAGAAGTACCCACCCTCAGGATGTTTCTGTAGATTCAATTTGCTGATCCAATATGCACTATCTTTATTCACGCCTAAGATCTAGTCATAGCTTAATTTATTAAGTATATATTATGTTATGCTTAGATCCAGAATAACAAAAATCCCTCATTTCACGTTTCGACAATATGTTGCTTATTGATAATTGAGTTTTATTTGAGAAGTAAAGACAACAACTCATAGAGATACCTTTATAAGTTAAGAAAAAGAAAAATATATTTTAGAACTTTTAATGAAATTAACTATACAGTAATGATGCATGAAGGTTCAAAAGAGGGAATTTAACTACAAATTTTTAATTAGAAATGGTTTAACTGATTTAATAATAAGTTATTTTATCTACAATTATAGATACATAATTCATAATTGTTTAGATGTGGAGATATATAAGATACAAGAATCTATGTCTAAATAATATGTTCTATTAATAATAACAAACAAATTAGACTTTATGTATTTATCTAAAATTCTGTTTTCTTTTGTTGTTGAGTAGTATGTATTATACAATATAATTCTATTTATTGTTTCTAATTGCTAAGAAAAAATATTTCTCCCAGAATAATGTTTTATTCAAAAGATATAGTTATTATATATGTGAAAGTTATAACAAATAGAATTGTAATGACTGATGGATTCCTAATGCTTCTATTAAATTATATAAGAATACTATTTAATAAGACAAATTATATATAATATTTAAATAAAATAAAATTTTTATTTTTTTCTATACTGAATTACGGCAAATAATCCATCGCTTTTTGATAATATTATCAAATGTAATAATATATTTATTTAATGTGATTTTATTAATAAACTTTCATAAACTATTCTCAATGAACAGATCAATAATTAAAAAAATTGGTTCAATTTAAATAGCTTACTCAGCTATTGAGGACTTTTTAGTTCCACTTTGCCATATTACTATACCAAAAACACTAATTATTGTACCTATAGCAATTATGACATAACCATTTATCGTCCATTCAGGATTTTGATACATGAAGGAAGAAGAAGGTCCAACAATTGACTTACTTTGCATAGTAAAGACTATTCCGGCTATAATAAGCATGAGTCCTATCATAATTATGAATTTTCCAGTATTCTTCGGAAACTGCACTGTATTTTTATCATTAAATAAAAAATAAGAGTCTTTGTAATTCAAGAAATATTGAAGTTAAAATTGTTTATTCTTATTGAATAATAAAAGAATGATTAATATCTTAAAACCAAGCCATAAATATTATTCTCTTTACTCTAAGATTAGACTTTTATACCAACAAAAATAATGGAGACCACTGAAAAAGCAATTGGAATAATATTATTCCTGCCTATTAATAATTAAATTAAATCAAAAGTTGTACAATAGAAGTAACTCCATAATGTATAAACAAGATGAGATCTTTACATCCCCCTTCTTTGGAATGTTTACAATAAAGTGTGGTGATTGTTAAAGCACAAATTATTCCTGTTATAATTAGGGATAGTATATTCATTTAAATAAATCAAAATGATTTATATTGGTAAAGAGATGGTTTAACTGAAATCTATACTTTTCAGTCTAATAATATTTTCTAAACAACTTGGAACTTGTATATTCAATCGAACCCATAATCCTAGCATTACGAGAACCACCGAAATATAGTTTCCTCCATAACCTCTAAAATGCGACCAAATACCCGTTCAGTAGAACTCAATATGCATAGCTTCTAAATAGTTTGTTTGTGATTATTTATTGGCAATATATGGCTAAGCAACAACTATTAAATCAAGAATCACCTGTTTCGGAAGTTCTAAATAGATATAAAAAGGAATTAACAAAGAACATAGAGCGACAAATCCCTGTTCCAACTTTTAGTATTAATAGTGAAGAGTCAAAAGAAGAAGCATCCATTTCTCAAATAATACGGACGTATGGAAAACATTTTACACAGGTTAGAAAGCGATATACCGACGGACTTGGCGGAAGATGTGTTATGGGTCTCATCATGTCTTATTATGGGTGGGATGGCAAATGTATCACTAATGCTGAAAGAAAATTATATGCTGCATTAGTCGCATTGCGACGAGCCGGTATAAGTAAAGAATTACTGATAGAGTTGAATGATTCTGGTGCGACATTCGACGATATAGCTGATTATCTAGAACAAAATTGTGGATTGGCAAGTAACGAAAGGTAATCATCGAACTCATTAAATGACGGTCTTGGATAAGTGTGAAATTTTCAGACGATTCCATCAAATCCAAAACTCTAGAAAAAGCTAAATATATTTTCGATTACAACAGGCAATATGATAGAATCAATCGTCTGTCGAACCGAGCGTGCAAATCCCGCCCAGTCCATCGCCTTCATTTGAAAGGTTTTGATAGATTTTGTGCTTGAAAATGAAGAATGTTAATAAACTCTTTTCCTTTATCTAACAAAGAAGATTACTATAATCATATAAGATGTTATGTATTCACTATATCACACTTTGATACAGAGACTTTTTAATTCAAAGTTGATGAAATGTCAAGATTATAGAATATCAAACTTGTGGATTCCTATGTCCTCTTGCAGCTATCTTTGCCGTTTCCTTCCAAAATTCCTCCATAAATGTATCCAAATT
>DATDKD010000076.1:0-2566 GCA_036520175.1 Nitrososphaeraceae archaeon | reverse complement strand
AAGATATTTTTACGTTTATTCAATAAGGAATTGACTCAGTTGTCAAAGTGGTTTCAAGCTATAAATCTCCCTTTATTCTTAATCTCGTTCTTTCCATAAGTCAATTACCTCCAAATCAGCTATTGGAATCGAGTTTTCAGTCCTAAAAATGAATCTATGGATGGTATCCAATTTACTTCCAATGATAAGGAAAATTCAATTGATATGTATGGTAAAAATGAAATTTCATATGGATTTAATACTTCAGATATTCTGCCTAATTGATTTTTTGTACAAATTGTGTATTAACATGGTTTTTTAAATATGATAGAAAATTAATTTCACAGATTGATATAATTCTTTAATCTAAAATATTATAAAGAATTGATTTAACTTTTTCAAAAGGTAATAGTCCTCGAATTAAACGAGAGTGGAAAGGAGATACAGGAGTTCAAGTTTTAGTTATGTTTTACATTGTTATACATTAATAAATTCAAAATTTGCGATAAAGTTTAATCTTTAACTTTCTAGAACCTAGACTAATATATGATCAATATGGATAACAATTAATCTCATGCAAATATAATGATCTATTTTGTACTAGATATCTATACAAAAATCTCTACTACTTGTATACTAGGAGGATAATCTTTACTTTTATTTTATATTGTAAAATATTTTAATCTATAAATTAACTTGGGTTATATAATTATCTAGTAATATTCTAGAAAAACAATTTATAAATGGTTTTCTTCATAACTCATATAAACATTCTCCTAGTATACCATTTTAATGAAATCTCAAAATATTTTTTTCTATTGGGTAATTCCACTTGCTCTCGTATCTATTCCTTCATTGCTAGAAAACGTACAAGCTCAGATCAATTCGACCAATTCGACCAACCAAATAGCACCACAACAAAATCAAAACATGACTCTCACCACTCAGGCATTAATGAAAGTAAATATCGTTGAATTAAAGGATGCTTTGATGAAAGTAAATTTAGCAATAGTTGATGGAAATCTCAAAGAAGCACTAACAGATGCTAGAGATATTGAATCACAATTGTTACAAGTAAAACCTATGCCCACTAAATTTCTAGATAATATACATAAAGCTATCAATGCCATAGCTAGAGAAGATATTAATAAAGCATTGAATACTCTTACTGGAATTCAAGTTACTATATTAAAAGCAGAGAATCAAATATTCAAAGCTGCAGTTGAAAATCCTCAAATGATGCAACAATTTCTTACTATGGAACCAAACACTAATGAAGAAGATTATACAGATAAAGAAGTTACATCAAGTGAAGAAAAAGATTCTACAGATAAAAAAGACAGATAAATTTTTTTCTGTATTTTTTATGGAATTTTTATTATTTTAGACATTTATACATATCAGAATAAAAATTATTATTAAATAATTTTTTTCTTATTTTAAAATGCTTAATCGAGGAGTCTAATCAATTGATAACAATCCTTTACAAATTAAAATCGAATTTCAAAGGCTCATTAGATGCCAACTTTTCTAGTGTTTTTCTTTCACCTTGTTCTATTAATTTTTTTATCGTTTTAGTTGAGAAATCTGCATTCTTTAACATTGTAGGCGACTCTAATTCACTTCTTGTAATTCTTGTAACAGATTTTATTTGGGCACCATAGTTTTCAATTAGATTAGTATACTCATCTTTTATTTTTTTTAATTCCTCTGCTTTGATTTTGGTTTTATCGGTATATTTTTCGAATATATCATATAATTTTTCTACGAGGTTTATATGCCTGGTTATTAACTTTGACAATTGTATATTGTACATATCTTTGTCACAGAATAAAATATCTTTATAACGATTAATGACTTCAACCATATTTGTGGGAAGACGATCTATTTTTTCGGGATAGTTTTCGACAATAAAAATATTTTTATCATTTCTTGGAGATACAAAAAGAACCTCTCTAATTGGCGTATTACTAAGTAGGCTTCCATCCCAACCATATACATTGTCTTCTACCTCAACCCAAGGAAATCCATAAATTGGATAACCCGAACAGGCGAGGATGTGTTTTGCCTTAATTTCTGTTAGAGTATTATCAAAAACAAGAGGTTTTCCAGTCATAACATTTACAGCAGTCATGATAAGTCGAAGAACATTTGGTTTTTCTTCTTGTGTGGCAGCAAGGTTTAATTTTTTATAATCGATATACTTTTCAAGTGTTTTTTCAAGCGGAGAGTGATCATATATATAAGTCCAATTTTTTGGATCAAAATGACTACCCTCATCTATTTTTCTTATTAGACTAGAACTATTTCCCCATTGCCACCTGGGAACAAACATTTTTGGAACTCCAAAAATTGCAGCGTTTATAGAAGCTGACGATATTTTTTTGACCAAATATTCTTTATTATAGGAGTCCCATTCATACGTCCATAAATCTGGGATAATTTGCATATTACTTTCACTTACTTCCAGCCAAAAATCTTCTAGATCATTTTCTGGTTGATCGCTTTTACTACCTGCAATGATGGCAGCATTTACAGCCCCTATAGAAGTACCAGCAACTATATCTATTTTTATTTTTTGTTTTAC
>DATDKD010000075.1:0-6993 GCA_036520175.1 Nitrososphaeraceae archaeon | reverse complement strand
AGTCTTCTTTACAATTTCTAATTTGTTGATTTCCCACCGGTCAAGCATGCATTATCTTGAATTAATCTAAGTAGATGTAGTTGCAAGTAAGATATGATATAGTTACTAAAACATATTTCTATTAAGAAAAAACCTCTTTGTCTTTCTTCTATCTTAAATTTCATTATTCTCTAGGATTTGAATTTCATGTGTATGAATATAATTGATCCTTATAATTTTTGAATGAATGAGGTATTATGGTCAAGCTTGCAAAGTTGGAGAACTTTGAACGAATTACCATTTCAATATCATTTAACAAGAGAGATACATCACCAAATCTTTTTCTTCCATCTAGCTCGATGTGAACTTCTGCATGCAATGCCATCCCTGTAGGACGCACCAAAATCGATTTTACATTTATTATTTCATCTTTAAATCTTTCCTTGATTAATTTTTTTAGTTTATCTGCAACCTTTGAGTCTTCACATGAATCTACCAATATAAAAGAAGATTTTTTTAATGACAAATATGATACTGAGAATATATATACTGCAATTATCATTCCTCCAATAGCATCCATTTGTGGAATGCCGAATTGTGCAGCGATTAATACACTAAAAAATCCAATTATAGAAGCAGATCCATCCTTTATCGAATTCTTGGCATCTCTCTTAAGAGAAACGAAGTTATATTTATTGGCTATTTTTCTCATTTCAAGAGCTCTATATATTGATATAGAACATGCAGCTGCCAAAACTACCATAGTTAGAAAGGGTTGTTCAATTTCCTTTGGATTTATGAAGGCTTGATATGAAGTATAAAATATTATTGCTCCAATTAGTATCATACCAATAGCAGCTATTAAAACAGCAAAACTTTCTACTTTCTGGTATCCATAAGGAAATTTTTTATTTGGAGGCCTATGAGCCATTCGCAATCCAAGTAAAACTATAAAAGATATCATGGCATAAGAGAAAGAATCTATACCAACTGCTTTTGCAACTATACTTCCACCCCAATAACCAATTAATAGCTCTGAAATTCCAACGGATAACAATATGATTATAGAAATCTTTGCTATTTTTTGACCAGCAACCAGACCCTCATTAACAATATTTTTGGAATTAGTGTTTTCAGTAAAGGTTAACTCGCTTTTTCTCACTTGTTCATTTTTTAATTTTTTTGTTGAAGCTATCAGACTATCTTCAGTAATTATACTGCCGATATCTACAGCGTAATGACTGTCCAACTATTTTATTAAGATATTATGGATTTAATAATATTTAAATCATTAGGTTTGTCTGGCACATTTTATATAATTTGTTAAACATTATAAGGACTCCTCTACAAGAAGTTGTTTATCCAATAGTACAATGAGCTTTAATTAACATAGTTTTTTACTTGCTATTTCATTGGCAAGCATAACCTTCAAGGCGTTTAAATCTAAGGAAATGATGTTTAACAATAGTATATTAAAGAATATCCAATAAATTCAAATGTATTTTTTTATCTGACTTTCAGGAGTAGGAGATACAATAAATTGATCAAAACATTCCTGAAAATTGAAATAGAGTGAAAACTTATAGTTTAGCATATGAGTAAGCAAAAGTCAACAGTCCAAATTCTTTATGTAAATAATATGTGTGAATTAAAATTTATTTTATTTACTATTCTTATTTTTATAAGTTCTTTACTTTATTTTAATGAGATTTTCGGAATTAATGAGAACAATAAAAAGTTAAGTCTGAATGCTTCCTCAGGCATATTCGATAACAACAATAATAATGTCACTTTTTTAGGACATACATTTTCAAATATAACAAATATTACAAACAATAATCATGATTCTGTATATGGTCAGATCGCTGCAATTGACAATAATGTGTATGTGGTATGGCAAGAATCAATTACTGATAATCCAAATGAGAAAAACTATGAGGTGTATTTAAAAAAAAGTGAAGACCGAGGAAATACATTTAGTAAAGCCATTAACTTAAGTAACAATACTGGATTTTCAGAACATCCGCAGATTGCAGTATCTAAAAATGGAATCTTTATTGTTTGGGCAGATAATACTAACTCTAAGAATACTGAAATTATGTTTACAAAAAGTTTGGATAATGGTACTACATTTGGCGAAGTAAGAAATTTAAGCAATAACTCCAAAAATTCTAATAATCAGGAAATATCAGTCTCTGATGAAAATGTCTATGTGGTATGGCAAGATACTGATTCTCTTAGTAACAAAAAAAATCTAACAGATAAAAAAATTCTATCCAGTATTATATTTAGAGGCAGCACTGATAATGGAAACACATTCGATGATGAAATAGAAATAGTAGATAATACCTATGACTCATATCCCAAGGTTAACTCATATCAGAATTATGTATATATTGTTTGGAATAGTGAAAATAAAGGTAGCACTAAAGATTATAAAAATACTGGCTTATTTTTTATAAGAAGTTCTGATAATGGGAAAAATTTTGATAATAGCATCAGACTAGTTGATAATAATTTTGGAGAATCACAAATATCAGTTCTTAAAGACGAATTAGTTATAGTTTGGGCAGGATTACATGCAAAAAATATCAATGATATATATTTTGTCAAAAGCAACGACAATAGTGCTACTTTCACTGATCCATCTATAATTCTACAAAAGGTTACTAAACCAAAAGATAACAGTTATTCTAATCGAATCAATAATCCTTCCAATGTAGAGATAGCCAACAATGACTATTCATATACAGTATGGCAAGATATAATTTCACAAGAAAATCAAGACATATTCCTGACTAACATCAAACATAGTATGCAAGCAAATAAAATAATAAATTTAAGTAATAATTCAGGTATTTCCGAGTGTCCTTCTATAGCTATTTCTAATAACAATATCTATGTAATATGGGAAGATTTTACACCGGGTAATCATGAAATACTATTTACGAAAGGAATAATTAATAATAACCAATAGAATAGAGATTAGTTTTGCGCAAGATTAAGCAGCATCATTTTTTATAAAACTTTAATTTTTTCTTATCCAGACAACAAATTACTTAACAATTAAGTGTCTTGTAAAATCAATTCTTTAATTGTAACCAATTTGATTAATTTACCTTTTGGATTCTTTTTTATTTCTATCCATGTAGTTATAGGTAAGAGTATATGAACTAATGAGCAGGTTTCCATAATTATTAATTCATTTGTAATGAGTTCTATAAGATTTTCTAGAATAGGATTATGTCCAACTAACAAAACCATATTAATGTTATTGGATATTTCACTAATTACATTTATGTAATGTTTTGCATTGGTTTCATATAGCAATTCTGATAGATGAATATCCTTATTATAACCAATAGATTCTGCTAATAAGTTAGAAGTATCTTTAGCTCTCTTAGCAGAAGAACTAATAATCAAGCTAGGAATTAATTTGTTATTTTTTAGGAACTTACTCATTTTATAGACATCATATTTGCCACTATCACTTAGGGGTCTCATATCATCAGAAATTGTAGCCTTATTATCGCTTGTTTTAGCATGACGAAGAAGTAGTAAGCTCTTCATGTATCTTCTTTTTTTATAATTAGATAAATTTCTATCTAAAAATTAATATTCTTTTACAAATAATATAAAAATATGATTAGATTTAAAATAATGTAACAAATCATATTTAATTGGCTTTGCTTCTTCTACTGATGAATATATTTACCTTGGAAATATGTATCCAGGAAATATAATTTTTATTGGATGTCTAAATGCCGGATGAATCATTACCAACTCTCCTTTATTTAAACGAACAATATTTGTCTTAGTAGTATCATCAATTATAGAATAAGGTTCTTTAGATAATTCCGATCGTCCTATTTTAGCCGTGACATGTAATCCTATATTCTCTTGTAGTCTTGTATCAGTTTGACTTTTAAATTGCTGTGCAGAAAATAAAACAGTCCCTCGAGATCTTCCTGCTATTACTGTTTTCATTATTTGTTCAGGAATTGCATCAATTTTTTCCCTGAGAGTTTTAGGAATGAATCTATTAATTTCATCTATGAATATTATAATATAGTGAGGTTTTCTCTTTTCTTCAAGTTTTATAGTGTTCTTATCTATATTGTTATCTTCATTATCGTCTTCAAAATTATAATAACTTGCAGAATATATCTCATCAATACTTTTCATCACATCACCCACAATAAATGCTTGTTCTTCTACAGAAGAGATTTTTGCTATATCCACTACAAAGACTTCACCAGCTTTAAGGTTTCTAACTTTCTTTCCCAGATAGACACTTGTAATTTTTTTATCTATAAACATAGATGATTTTCTGAATCTTTGCAACTGCCCCAAAAATCTAATAAGGGAGGATTTATGACTAACTATGAAATCTGGATATCCTATAAAATTAGATAGTTCTGTCCAATTTTGTATCTCCTTTCCAGAACTATCAGTCATCGGCCATGATTCAGAAATATAGTCAATTATAGAGGAGAGATTATAATGTTGATCATAGATTTCAGAGAATAATAAATCCAATCTATCGTATATATCTTTTAGCTCATAAGAGAATGTTTGATAGTTTTTCGGAATATAAATGGAATTAGGTTTCCCATCTTTTCCTCGTGGAAGAAAATACGTGACATTTTCAAATGGCTCTATTTTTAGATCGAGTAGTTTATAGTCGTTATTAGTTGTTTCTTTTATGTTTCCTTGTAATTCGTGAATATGTAGTAAATCTTCTTCTTTAGTATTAAAAATAATTAAGGAAATATCTTCTGATTTTTTAATAGTCTGATAAGCAGAAAATAAAAGAAATAAAAGATAGCTAGTTTTTTTATTTCCTGATATTCCGGAGGCGTTTACATGGGCGGTATCTGGACCAATAATATAGGAATAATCTAAAGAAACTGGAACTTTTAAACCATTTGTAGTTTTTATTATTCCTGCTGGTATAGGGTTTTCCATCTCTGGAATTCCAAGAGCAAACATTATTTCTTTGGAATTAGCAAATCTCACTGGGTTACTTGCACCAACAGGAAAGTTAACTGAAAGTAAATCTGGATTACCTTTTATTTGTGCATATGTATTCCCCATTATTGCCACTCTCGCTACTATTACTACTTTTTCGGTATTAACATCATCCATGGATGAATTGGATTTATTTTTTTGTAGGCTGTCATGCTCTTTACTTTTATTAAAGTTATTATTATGAGAAACCATCTCTTGATTAGAAAGAAAAGTTGATTGTACTTCTTTTACAATTCCTATAGTTGTAGTTTGATGTAGATTATTTACAGAAACAAAGTCAAAAGAATTAACAATCATATTAGCATTGATAATAAACCAGAATTCATCTATTGTATTTGGAAATCTTTCAGAAACAATTGACTTACCTAGTTCAAGATGATTATACAAAGAAGCCTTATCTTTTCGCTTTTCAACTCTTTTATTATCAATGATGGTTATTTTTTTTTTGTCTTGTTTTTCCTATTCTTCATTAAAAGAGTATGTACTAAATTGAAAATAACTATTACTGTTTTAACTTAAAGTAAGTTGAAGCGAAATTATCATCTGAAAACAAAATTTTTCCAAATCAGTAAATGCTATTTTTAACGTGCGGTTAATAAAATGAAAGATAGCATATTTTTACTTTTTTAAATAGTAAACTTTCTTCTGTTATGACATTGAAAAATATGAGAATGGTAATAAAAAATATAAAATATTTCAGATCATTTATCGGTTCATATATAAATAACTAACAATTGTTCCAACCAAAGTAAAGGATCCGATTAATGCAGCAATAAATACGGTATCTGCTACTGAAGCTAGTGGGTCACCTACCACTGCTACGAATATTGAATAAACAAGGATAATAAATCCAATTAAAGCAAATAAACCTAAAATTATGGATTTAATACCATTGTTATCTTTTTGATCTCCAAAGGAAAAAGTTTTTCTAAGTACATTTTTTCCTTCTTTTCCTGCTTCTGTTAAAGATCCTGTTATTTTTCCAGATATTTTGTCCTTTACAGGTTCATTTTCGAGTCTTTCTTGTTCATTAATATTTTTTGTTTTGGGACTAACCTCCGATGCCTGGTCTATTTTACTAGATGTTTCGCTAGAGGTATCTATTTCTTTATAATCATCAGAAATTGTTGATTTATCTGACATATCAAATACTAATACATTTGAAGTATAAAAGGTGATTCTATAATTATGCAATATAAAGAAACTTTTTATTATCATATTCTTGTTATTTCTTGTTGTAGTTCTGTTTCCTATCCATTTAATGTCTATTCTTTTGCCTCTGGTAAATGAATTAACTTTTGTTGTAAAGGAAGTGTTGTTATATTTTGCCTGTCATATTAAACATAACCATAACAATTTTTGGAGAAGTTGGGTCGAATAAAAATTAAATCATAGATTAGACTTTTAAGTCAATTATATATCAAGAGTAACTTTTGCTCTTCAACTAACTCTAAATTTAGTATTAGCATTAGAATATATTTTCGATATTTCTCAATTATAATTCTATAACCATATTTTGCCATGTAATCAATTAGATCTTATGAATTTCAAAAGTATCGATCTCGATAAAAAATACTTATTTACGCCATTATCAGTAATTTAGATTTTTTTTCTGATAAAAGCGAATTAACTTTACTTCTAAGATCACTCAAGAGAATTGGTTTATAGATTACAATCTTTTCAATTCCAGCAATATTTTTTTTAAGGTGTTGGATGTATTCTTTATCTGCAGTTATAAAGCAAAATAATAGATTTGGATCTATATTTCTTAATTTCTGATATAATAGCATGC
Organism: Nitrososphaeraceae archaeon; assembly: GCA_036520175.1. Classification (GTDB taxonomy): domain Archaea; phylum Thermoproteota; class Nitrososphaeria; order Nitrososphaerales; family Nitrososphaeraceae; genus TH1177. The sequence goes on along the minus strand of DATDKD010000075.1, from coordinate 191 downwards.
CAGACATCTTCGGCATTTTCAAATCAAGAAGAATTAAATCAAATGTATTTTTTCTAAATGCATATAGTGCATCCACAGGATCTGTATAAGCATTAACCTTATATCCATCATGTTCTAAAAATAATTTGAATAAATTATTAATATCCGGATCGTCATCTATTATTAGTATTCTTCTCTTTGACATTTTAGTA
>DATDKD010000074.1:0-2230 GCA_036520175.1 Nitrososphaeraceae archaeon | reverse complement strand
AGCCTTAGTGGCAGCACCTTCAGTAGCATTAGCCTTAGTGGCAGCACCTTCAGTAGCATTAGCCTTAGTGGCAGCACCTTCAGTAGCATTAGCCTTAGTGGCAGCACCTTCAGTAGCATTAGCCTTAGTGGCAGCACCTTCAGTAGCATTAGCCTTGTAGGAATTGGTAGAGTTAGAAATTAAAATTTTAGTATCGTTAGTGTCTAATTGCTGAGCATAAATTATTGAGGTTTTTTGATCAAAGGTAACTATTAGTAATACCCCTAGTAATAAATTAGTATATAGTAGTAAGATATGGATTTTATTCATAGCATCATAACCATTTGAGATGACATATAAAACTTTCTAACTCAGATAAAATGTAAATCATACAGTTAGATAATAATTAAAATATTAGTTACATAATTGTATTAGTAATAATATTATTAGTTACATAATTGTATTAGTACTACAATCTAAATCTGATATTTTCACTATGTAATTTTCTAATATTTTATAATATATTGACAGGAGTTATAGTGGTACTAGTTGAATAATATACCTATCGAAGGGACGAAATAGCAATTCTTATAAAGAATCAGATTGTAATACGAACATGAAAAATTCGACTCCTTATGGTCCAATTAGGGAACCTCATTACAGAAAATTTTTACTCTACTCTATGCAGAAAAATAATAATACTTATAATTATAACAATTTAAATCAAGGAGGCTTAATAAAATTAGTCTATTATTAAAAAACATCAGAATATCAGATGGAAAAGTGGGACCAATAGGCTGGCAGAAATATTTCTTTTACTATTTTATCACAAAGATAGAAAATGATATTGGACTTTATATTAACTTTTAATCTTCAAATATCACTATTGGAACCATTCGAAGGTATCACCTATTTTATAAGTGCAATACTTGCAAGTATTCTACTAGCTCTTTCCGTTTATGCATATAAAAAAAAATATGTTAAAAAAATCCTCTATGCTGTTTTCGCCTTTGTATTTTTTGCTCTTTATCTATTTTTTGAAGGATTGGAAAATTTTTATCCTTTTATAGAAACCTTTTCTGGAATAGATCTCTTTGTTGCTTCTCTAACCACAGTAGTTCTGATCTTCTTTTTTTAGCTATTATCAAGAAATAAAAAATACTATATTGTATTAAGTTCCTATTAATATAAATATACTGACGTATTTTTTATTATAGTATCAAAACAAAAGTTTTTGCCATGAGTTGTTTTTTGTTATTTATGATCTTCTATCCTAAATAATACAAAATTAAATAATAACCCTAAGCACAAGGGGATTCATATTCCATAATTTGAAATAATATTACTATATCTGCTTATATTTATAAATATTCTACAATAATTATAATAATTTTGCTATTAATTTTGGATGGTGTATTTGAGAACCTTATCAAATTTTTCTTACTAGACGTTAGAATTGGCGCAACTTCTCACCATGAATTAAATTCAAACCAAATACTATTATTTTCACCTTATAAAAATAAATCTTGTATTTTCAAAAAAAGATACATTTTTTAGTGATTACTATACATAGATAATTTTTATATACTTATTCCATAGTATATTATTTTCAGTTTAGACATATAAAATACACAAACGATTATAGAATGATTTGGTTTACTAATTGTACTGCATTCGATATAACTTTCTTGGTTTGATGTTGAAGACAGTTTCATTTTTTTTCTTGAAGAAGCTATTCCTGTTATGAAAATAAGAATATCAAGTCTTATCTACTCTAATTAAAATAGATGGGACTCAAGTAAAAAAGAGAAATTTAAATATATCCGCTATTGAAATAAGATATTGCTCAATAATATTTCTAAATTATATTGTTGTGTAATTATTTTTTCTATCATCACTTTATTATCTTTATCCTCCCTTTATACAATAGCAGTAGCGAATGGCATCACTGCAGATAAGAAGGAAAATGATGATGATGATGATACTAATGATCAAAAAGATACAATGAAATTAAAAATAAAAGTAAATTTAAACAATATAGATAAAAATGTACAAAAACTAAAGCTTGTATCATATGTTAATGGAGAAGTCAAGGAACAATACATAGATCTCTTGAAAGATAAAAGTAAAATAAATGGAAATATACTGATACTAAATTTATTTTATGGTAAAAGTAATGATATATCTTCAATTATAGTCACAGATCAGTATTTTGTATGTGCCTATGCCGTAAATGATAAAATCCTAAATC
>DATDKD010000073.1:0-4425 GCA_036520175.1 Nitrososphaeraceae archaeon | reverse complement strand
AGATTTTCAGTTGATAGAATCATCTGATACACGTCTTGCGGATAATAGACTAGCAAAAAAGATAATCTTTACCGCAATGGATGATGAAGAAAAAAAACAAGCTCTTCAACTTATTACTAAAAATAAGGATAAAGTTTATCTAATTACTTACAAAGCGTATCTTGATAAATACGAACAGTATTTTCCAATAATTCAAAAAATGCTTAGTTCATTAGTATTTTTCAAATAGTTCTAATTTACTTTTATCTATTAGTTGTGATACCTAATTATAAGTATATAATGTAGATATTTCCGAATTCAATTTCTGCAGAGTTTATATAATATTTACTAGTTCTGTTTATTCAATTTAATTAATTAATGCAAATTTATATGTGTTTAACTAAAAAATATAAAACCGGACATTGTTTATAAATCTTAAATATAATTAAGGGAAAATAATCGTTACTTGAAAACTGAATTTTTATTATTACTTTTCATCTTTTTAAGGCTATCACTATGAAGAATATGAATATAAATCTCATATAATATGAAATTAGTCTTTTTTATAAATAAAAAGATGAGTAGGTTAAAAAGAAAGATCAATAAATCTTTTGAGAAGATTAGATATTATTTTGTATGTTCAGCACTAGTGACGTTCTCTGCACTTTCTGTATGGGTCTGTTCTCCTTCCCTCACTTCATTTATACCAATTACTACAGATGAAGTTGGTGGAAATTCTATCTCATCTTCTGTAGGGTTAGACAATGCGATATCTGTGATTGTTGTTACATTTCCTCCAGGTATCAAATCAACATGATATAGACATTGTTCTCCTGGAGTTGATAAGGGGGCTACATTCTCAAGCGGGGTTGCTGTCATGTTCGGTGCAGAACCTATTAACACCTGAATTGGAGAACTACTATCCGCTGCACACGGCACTTTTAGCGCAATATGTCCATTCATTATATGAGATGGTGTAGAATCATAAAGATGTAAGAAATCTGTTCCAGGAATAATAGCGTCTTGTAACAGTATGGTGACTGAGTCTCGTACAGTAGTAGTTTTATTGTATTCGTTCCCTTCCGATGAATGTGCTAATTGGCTAGTGTGTTCTTCATCCTCTGTTTGATTTACTCCTTGAGCATAAGATGGAATATGATTAAAAACTCCTACGAGAAATGTTATAGCTAAAATGACTATAATACTATGTTTTTTTATAATTAGCATCTATTCTCCTAGAGATTTTTTGTTATTATACTTTATAGTACATTCTTCGAAATAATAATTGGTTATTGTAGCTAAATTTTTGTGTTAAGTAGGTTATTAAATAAGATTATTTTTTATAAATTACAATAATAATCATTTATGGAAGGTATCCTATAAGACTTTTTTGATAATTATACGTATTGTTTTTGTTTTTAAGGAATTACAAAAAATTCCATACCTTTTACAATAACCACTCTTATTCTATGCATTGCCTTTAATATTAATAATGGTGAGTTAGATTCAAGGAATATGTTTTTTTGTATTGTATTTGAATTTTCTCTAAAGATAATTGAAACAGATCAAAATATTCTTTAAAGATATAATCCATATTTCCATCTCTTTTTTTCCATATCCAAGAGAAAAGATGTTAACATGTCTTCTAAAATCCCACAAATAACCTCTCCTTTTTTTACTGAAGCGTTGTTGGGAGATCCAGTTGCGCCGGTTTTAGTAAGTTCATCCATTGTCCAAAATATTCTTATGTGTTTTGGGAGATTAGGAATAGTATCCTCCGGTATATTATTTTTATTTACCAAATCTGGCCTAATTGTCATTATAGCTGAAGTTTCGGCTTCGCCTCCATGACCCAATCCATCCCATACGTTAAAAGTAGCTGGGGAAATTTTTCCAATCAATTCCCACCAAGCTTCCAAACAGGCTATAGTAATATTTGGATATCTCTCTTTTGTATTTCTAGAGGCAATCTCTATGGGAGCTATATTACCATCATGGCCATTAATGATTAAAATTTTACGTACCCCATTGTTGTATATACTCTCAAGTAAATTTTCAATTAGAGAAATAAGAGTATTTGTAGCTATACTTATAGTCATATAAAATTTCTTATGATGGCTACTTACACCATATGAAATAGGCGGAAATACTATTAAATTTTTATTTTTTATAGCTACTCTTTTTGCCAATTCTAAAGGGAAGATGAAATCAGATCCAAATGGTAAATGATCTCCATGGTTTTCACATGATCCAAAGATCAATAATGCAACAGTTTTGTCATTTACTTTTTTTTTGATTTGCTCTGCATTCATGTCTTCAATTAAGAAGAAGTCATCATCATCTTTCATATTCATCTTAAGTTATTCAAATATTTTTTCTTAGTGATTGCTATTTATTAACAATTCTAGGAAATTATTTTTTAACAATGAGGACATAATAATATTGAGAACAGTTAACAAATAATTATAGACATCAACTTCATGAAGATAATAAAATATTCAGTCTTTGTTATAATTCTCTTGAATTTATTTAGACTTTATATATTTGTAGGCACTTCAATACAGATCAAGAAATACGACTAGCATATTTTATCAAATTGTAGTAAATCAGGTAGAGCCATTCATAAAAAAACTATTGTCAATATTACTGCTTCAGTCAATGGGCGGAGATAGAAACCATTTATCGTAATACTTGTTTTACCATTCCAAACGGCTGGCAAAAGTTGGAGCGAATTGTAACATTAAGCTACTAATCCAATAGTATTTAATTAATCATAACTATAATCAAAAAGACATTTCAAATCCACATGATAATCAAACATATTGCTGTAGCAGATAAAATAAATGCAATTAAATGGTAAAGAAAAAATGGAAGAATTAACATTGAGCCAATAGTTCTCCAATTAAGTTAGATACACTTGATTTTGTTAGATTTATACCTCTCTTTCAAAACTGGTTCACCTTTCTTATAATATATTTACTAGCTGCAATTGCTAAATATATCCATTATTTCTTTTTTTCTAGGATTTCATAAAGATTAATGTAAAATAGTTATTGCTCTCATATATAGTTGAATAGTTGAATCATAGTATATCCAAAATTCGATATAGTTCAAACTAAACTATTAATAATAAGCGTAATCTATATAGATTTTCATTGTAACTGATCATCAAGAAATATACATAACTAAAATTTATTAAATGATATTGAATCATAACATGTTAATTTTAAAAAACTCTATAGAAAAGCTCTACAATAGAATGACATTTTTACTTATAGCAATTTCTTTGGTGACTTTAATTACACTTAATTATAGCATGAAAGATTCTCTTGCAAGCGAAAATATTACCAATAAAACCCAGACTCTTTCCGAGTTATTCAAACACGTAGAAAAATCAGTCGTGCAAATTTCGAGTGAGGATGAAACAACAGAATTGTTAGGTAGTAGATTAGGTTCAGGATTTGTATATGATAAGAATGGACACATTATTACCAACAATCATGTAACAGCAGGAGGTAAAGATCTTCACATTACTTTTTCTGACGGCACGATTTATACAGGTAAAGTAATAGGTTCAGATCCGCATAGTGATCTCGCCATTCTTTTAATAGATGATGTGCCCAAGGAAAAACTATTTCCATTAACATTAGGTAATTCATCTAATCTCATTGTTGGACAAACTGTTGCTGCGGTTGGTAATCCTTTTGGCTTATCTGGTTCACTTACAGAGGGTATTATTAGTGGGCTAGGAAGGTTGCTTCCATCAACTCCAGAAAATATATTCGGAACCGATAATAGAGTCGCATCATTTTCTATACCTGATATTATTCAAACAGATGCAGCTATTAATCCAGGTAATTCTGGAGGTCCTTTATTAAATCTTAATGGAGAGGTAATTGGAATTAATTCTGCCATCTTCTCCAATACTGGTGTATATGCAGGCGTGGGATTTGCCATTCCATCCAACACATTAAAAAAGGTCATACCAGAATTATTGAAAAATGGTTCTTACCCTCATCCTTGGCTTGGGATAACAGGAGTAGATGTAACACCTGATATTGCAAAGAAAATGAATCTAACAGAAGCTCGAGGGTTTCTTGTAATTGATGTAAATTCCAATGGTCCCGCAGATAAAGCAGGAGTACGAGGTGGAGATAAAATCGATACTATAGATGGGAGAGAAGTTGAACTCGGTGGTGACATTATTCTAGCAATTGATGGAAATCCCGTTAGAAAAATAGACGACATACTTTCTCATCTAGAAAGGGAAAAATCAGTAGGAGATAATATTTCATTAACCATAAGTAGAGATGGAATTGTTCAGGAAAAAACTACTGTATTACAAGCAAGACCCGATTCTGAAACTCTTATTAGTTCATCACAGCATCCTTCTCTTGGTATTACTGGAATAGATGTAACACCTGATATTGCAAAGAAAATGAATCT
>DATDKD010000072.1:0-40444 GCA_036520175.1 Nitrososphaeraceae archaeon | reverse complement strand
ACAACATTTTATAATTTTGAAGGCAGGAGTGGTAATATATAGTTCTTCATACGTTTTTGAGATTTATAATTGTTATGTATTTAATTGCATAATTAGATAGAACTTATTTTCCTTTTAATACTTATTTAATAGTCATGAAATAATGCTATTATAATTGTGTATCCTAAACATAAAAATTAATAAAAAAATGGATGAATTCAACTATATCACAAAAGATGTAGAAGCAAATTTTAAAAGAAGAAAAGAAAAAAGAAGTCATATGAAATTAGCTTTAAGATTTTTTAGTCATAGCGGTGTTTTTAAGTAGCCTGGATGACGGCATTAAGACTACTTTCTTGCTAAGGAAGTAGTTTTAGAAAGTATAATGTAACAAAAATTTTGGCCTTTATTCTGATTTTTCACTATTTTTGTATATATATTTATAGTTTAACTACTTATCAAGTAGACACAATGAAAACTAATATACTTTTTTGTTTGTCAATACATATACCATTGTATCACTTTAAAGTGGCTATCTAAAATCGCGGACTCTATTTCTTTCAATACTTCGTTATTTATGTTATGTTTAAAATAATTCCTTAAGAAATTGGTTTTGAGTATTTTCCCTGAAGTAGATCTATTACTTCTGATGGAACTTCATTATTTCTTAAATAAAGTTTCAAATATCTATCTACAATAATTCATATTCATAGAGATTTCTTTTATTTTGAGACAACATCTTAGTGTATTATAATAATTATAATGTCCAGTTTTTTTAGCTATTTCAAGATTGGTTTCGTTTATTAAGCTTATGCATGCTTCTTCAGTTTTTCGAACAAATATATTTGGATTTTGGAAATGTTCAATTGTCATATTTTTTCATTTATAGATTCGCAATAGTCACTTTTATTAATGAAATAAAATTGCCAAACCTCTTTAGCTCTCAATCCTTTTTAACCTGCGATAATTAAATGGTTTGAATAAGATTTTGATGTTTGTGAACATGAACCTTTTAACCATTTTAACATTGAGCTATAATTAATTTCTTGATTTGTGATATTTGAAATTTGTAAACAATCATCACTTGACCACTTTAATTGATATCTTTGATCTGTTCCATCTATCATAATGTCATAATCACTTCCACAGTATGGCTAATGATTTTATTAGCGGTAATTTTTATTGTATGGCAATACAAGACGAGATTGTGCATTTTTTCCTTAAGAACTGAAATATTTTATTGCATACAATAATCTACATCTAATACTACTCCTTTTCCTATACAGTTTCCAAGATATTCTTCACAGTTATTAGAATACTCGTATCAAACTATATACAGCTTCCTTTGTGCCTTGGTAGCTCGATTTAGTAAGGTTCTTACTATATTTGGTAAAATTAGATAAGATCTTGATTTTGAATTCTATTAAAATTTGTACTCAAATGAAAATCCTTGAGCGGGATTTGATCCTGCGACCTTTTCCTTACCAAGTCTCGCTGAGCTACCAAGGCATAAATGAAAGGAACTCCCTTCCTTCCAGGTTATGAATATTGTAACAATAATAATCAGTCTAAGAATACTCACTTTAATCAAGAACTTTGAAGAATTTTGGGATAGATTCCAAGAATATCTAAAAGTAACACATAGAGAAAAAGTATCACTTGTAGATTATCATATGCTAAAAAATATCATCATGTACTATTGGAAGGTAATGCAAAAGATATTCTTTCCTTATCAGACCAGAAAAGACTACAAGTTATGAAATCATTAGCATCACTTTCGAAGTTTATGGGTTGTTATGATAAAAGGAAAGATATTAAGGAAAAATATCAGTTGAAATGGTCTAATGGTAATAATAGTTTAGAAGTATTTCAAACTATTGTTAATAATGAAACTAATTATGATTCAATGGTTAGGTGGGTAAAAGATACTTGTTCACACATCCCACGATACTATGCGAACATTCTAATTTATTGTACTTTGACTGGATTAAGAGCAGCCGAGGCATGTAAAAGTCTGAGTTTAGTCAAGAATAATCAGGATAATTACCTTAATAAAGAAACAATGATTTTAGAACATTTTAGACATCCTAATATTTTATTAGAAGAACAAAACAGGTATTCATTAGCTTCGTGAATTATGATATAATAAACTTGGCAAAAGAGTCGATTGAATATAGTTACAATGCTTTAAGATGTTATTTGAAGAGAAGGAAACTACAAATGAACATGAACTATTGCAGAAAGATATTTGCTACCTTTATGCCAAACAATGGAATAGAACAAGAAGTTATAGACTTGTTGCAGGGACGTATACCCAAATCAGTATTTGTAAGGCATTATTACAAGCCTGAATTAGCGAGATTTGAGAAAGTTAGGTCACTTAGATAATTTGTATAATCAACTTATATGATATTTAATATTTGATATCTATAAAATGGTATTAAATTGTATGAGGGAAGCATATTTCCAAAAGCAAATATTTAGTCTTTAATAATGCTTTCAAGTAATATCCTCTAATAGTTATTTCAAATACCATCAATATCATATATATTCATAAAAATTATACCCATATAGTTATAATGAGATTTCACTATATTACATCTAATATAATAATAACAAAAATTATACTCATTACAACTATTGTGCTAATATTATCTAATACTAATACTATAGCTTATTCTACTCCTCAACCTAATGCTGATTCTCTAATTTTTGAAGATTCTGAAATAGGAGTAAAGTTTGAATATCCTAACGATTGGATTAGAGAAGACTCTTTTCTTTATGGCCCTGAATCTGAATGTTCATCATTACCATGTAATAGATTACCTCAAGTACTTGTTAGTAAAGATGCATTTGTTTATGAAGGCTTTTCTCTTGAAGATTATTTGAACCAACAAAAATTGTATCATGAATATGCTGAAGGATATCAACCTATTGCATTAAATAAGACAAAAATTGGTGAAAATAATGCATTTCATTATGTTTATAGTACCAAGTCTCCTTTGATAATGGAAAATCAAGAAATTATAACTCATGAAATATATACTACCAAAGGTATAAATCTCTATAAAATATCCTTTACAGCCCTTCATAATGAACAATATGATAACTATTTAAAATCATTCAAAAAGATGGTAGATACTTTTGAAATAATCAGTTAGAAGGTATATAATTGTATCACATATTTTATTTTTAAATTTTTATTCAATAGTTTAATTAAATTAATCTAGGTATTGTATCCATATATTATAACGTATCAACATTTTTCATCTAATGAACTTTTATCTGAATTCAAATGATACTCTATTCACGCTATATTATTTATTTATAGATGATTCAACTATTACAGTAGGATATAAAATCTGTATTTGTACCATATTATTATTTAGTGAAAGATTACAAAAGATGTAGTATCTATACACCATCTACTCTAACTGCTTGCTTACTTGTTCAGACTATGGCAATTAAAGTATCTTGGAATTTCTGATGGTTCTCCATCCATTTTTCCATTACATTGAGAACAATCTCTTTGATTTATTTTTTCTTTACCTTATTTCTTAAATAGTCACTTAAAATAACCCTGATTGTTTCCGGTATAGTTTCAAGATATCTTTCTTTACGTTCATTTTCTAAAACTTTTACCATTTCTTCTGGTAAGGATAAAAGCACACGTTTCATTGCCATGCTTATATCAATATATATCAATAGATACCTTTGTAAGCACTATAACACATTGACTCGCAATAATTTGCATGAACTATAATTATTATCTAAAACAGAATTAAAATGGACATTAGGAAAGACACAATTATCAGATAGTTATAATCGAAAAATAAAGAGTCAAATTAGAAAAAAAGCTGGAGAATTTTGAGAATTTTGAATTACCATTACTTTTAGAAAAGGGATTATTATCTTTGTCATCCGTTACTAAATATGGTAACGGTGCTACTAAATACAGTAACGCAGACCGTCATTCTTCCTCATTAAATACCAAACTTTGTACTCAAATGGAAAGCCTTGAGCGGGATTTGATCCCGCGACCTTTTCCTTACCAAGGAAACGCTCTACCAGGCTGAGCTACCAAGGCACAAGGGAAGCTGTATACAGTTTTAATTATTGTAACTCTGAATCTAGCTGGGATAATATAAATGAAAGATTTATTCTTGAGTTTTTTTATATAATTATAGAGATTTAAGAGAATTAGGCTAAAAATTCCTTATTTATAAATATTGGTTGGCTAAAAAGATTTTCACTAGTTTAGATTGTTACATTTTAATTCATCTAAGAAAAACAGATGCAATAACATTTTTGTCAATAAAATAAGTTAAGGTATTACTATTTCCAGAACAAGCTTCTAAAATAGTGAATCTCGTGTATTTCTCATAAAGGCAAAAAAATCATCGTAAAATTATTATATTTAATTAAAGCAATAAATAGATATGAGTATTGTTTATGTATACTTTCTTGAGACATCTAATAAATTAGATATCAATTTGTCTGTATTCGTAAAAAATGCCATCCATTAGGCTTATATACGGAGTAATTGTGCTATAAGAAATTTGTATAAGAAACATCAAATGTAATTATATAGAAAATGTACAAAATACATTATTCTTTAATAAAGTTAGATTTCTTTACAATATAACATAATGAAATTAGAAAATAGTGTTTATTAAATATTATCTTTAAACTTTTCTTTAAAATAAGGTTTTTATTTAGAATTCTCTAATTTCTAGAAAACATATAAATAAAATAATTGCTACCTATCAAATTTCAATGGAAAAGAGCGGAGAACAACAAAAATCTGAAAAAATAAACCCAAAGAGCCCTTCATATTGCGATCAATGTCAGAAGGAATCCATCATTTTTGATAACTCTGCTAACGAGTTTGTTTGTTCTTCTTGTGGATGTGTAATTAATAATGAATTACTAAATAATGAAAATATGCAAGGTTACATCGTTCAATCAGATTATAATGATAGGGCTAGAACAGGAATGCCTGAATCTTTAGCGGTTCATCACAAAGGTTTATCGACATTAATAGGAATGGGCGATATCGATGCACGAGGTAAAGCTTTGCAACCAAAACAAAAAATGGAAATTCAAAGACTAAGGACTTGGAATAGTCGATCTCAACTGAATGACTCTGTATCGCGAAATCTAGAAAAAGCTTTAAAATATTTAAATAATTTTGGAGATAAGCTCTCCGTAAACCACGCTGTTATTGAAAGTGCTGCATATATTTATAGAAAAGCAGCGATCAAAAAATTAGCCAAAGGGAGGTCCACAATAGGATTGGTAGGAGCATCATTATATGCTGCCTGCCGAGAAGCCTCAACTCCGAAGACTATTTTAGATATTTCTGAAATTTGTAATATATCAAGTAAAGAGTTAATGGCTCACTATAAACTCATATTAAATGAGTTAGAGCTTAATATACCTGCTACCAAGGGCCCTGATTATGTTACTATTATTTGTAATAGGCTCAAATTAAGTGAAAAGACTAAAAGAGAAGCATTACAAATATTTTCAAAGGTCGAACAGAAAGGTATTTCAATTGGTAAAAACCCCAGAGCAATAGCAGGGGCAGTAATATATTTAGCATCTCAAGTTTGTGATGAATTTATCAGACAAGTAGAAATTTGTCAAGTGGCAGATATTTCAACGGTTTCTTTAAGAAAAAGATGCAAAGAAATTAAGGCTTTAACTGAAATGGATAATCTCGTTAATATATAAAAATTGACTACTACTATCTATTAAATAAAGAAAAAAAAGAATGAAGTCATTGGAAATGATGGAAAATTATTTATAGTTTTTTCCCTGCCAAATACCAATTCTCCTTTGGATTTTCTTCAAATACAACAATTACATGTTCTGGTTTTGTTTTTAGAATTTCTACTGCGGATTCAGTTATTTTTTCTACAAATATTTTTTTTTGTTCATCCGATCTCCCTGGATAAAGGGATACAGTAATCAGAGGCATTAATATTTTTAATAGAACTCTTAAATAAACTAATTTAATTTACAGGGTTTACTATTAACAATATTAATGAAGAAATTTTTAAAAAATTACAGTATCAATTAATTCCCAATTTATGATTAAATTAAGTGATTAAACATAAAAATGTCTATAACAAATAGATTAATAATGAAAAGTTGATCTTTATGCTTATATATTTGTACAAAATAGCTTTTAATATCGAATGCTTAGTGTACACGAATGGAAAAGATGGTTCTTATACCAACTAATTGGTGAAGGAGTACATAATGCTATATACCATGAGCATATCGTAAGAGAACTTGGAAAACATTACGATAGTAACCTAGACAGGGCATTAAGAGATTTAATTGATGATGGAATAATAATGTTAATTGAGTCAAGGAAGAATAAAAAGTATATTGTAAATTTTGAAAGCCTTTCAGAGGCACAAATGCTAATGAGTTTCGATAAAAATACAAAAGTTCAAAAAAATAATAAAATTCATGACCATAACAATGTGAATTATATGACCTCCACAAATGAGAAAAGGTTTGTTCAACCTTATCTTCCAGAACCTAGTGGATATGTTTACTGGTTTGATAATGAAGAAAATAGGAAATTTAAAAAACAAAGTGTCTATAGAATATACTTTAAAGAAACAGATAAGACTAATTTTGCTGCACAACTAATAACAAAGACAATAGGAAGTTCAAAAATAATATACATGGGTTCAATCAATGATCCTAATTCCTATATATCTAGACTATGGCGAGCCGTATTATCTGTTTCAGAAGAAAATAATGAAGGAACATTTATTCTTCAAGACATCCAAGACAAAGATAGAATGGCATGTGGAAATAATAGACAAAGAGGAAAAATTGCATTATCTATTTTCAAAAAATTGGGCTACATCCAACAATCGGAATTCAAAGGTAATTCAATTCGATTCAAAGTAAGTGGTAGAAAACCATATTCAATAACTCTAGATGAGATTTTTAATCTAAAAACTAAATAAGTATAGGTATTTGTTGAAGAGGATTTTGTTAAAACACATTTTTCATATATCTTATTGTCTGTATATTATTGTCTAGATTATAATAATTAATCTAGTCATAAAATGTAACTATTTAATTATTTCATTCTCTTTTATAATTTTAGAAATGTTCATTTTATTTGATTAATGTGGTCCTGCGAGGAATAGTGGTGGCAGTTGTATGTATTATCCATTAATAAGTGTAGACATTTATTCAAAACGAAATCAAGCGATTAAAGAAAAATCACTATCCTTCTTTACTTGACCAAGGGAAAAATGAGCATTTAATGTATCAGATGAGATAACTAATTGACTTAAAACATATAATAATATTAAAAATGCTACTATTATAATTACCAAGATTACAATTCTATATTTTATATCTTGAGGTTTATTTTTATTTTGTGATGTAGCTTGTTTTTGTTGTTGTAGATTAGGAGATTGTGTTGGTGCTTTTTTTTCTAATTCTTCTTTTCTTTTCTTGGATTGTTTAATATTTAGAATTGGGATTCTTTTAAGGATAGAGCCATTTATTTTTGACTTTTGAATTTCATACAAAATTGGCTCTTCATCTTGATCTGATTTTATATTAAATAGATCAAGTGCTTTTGAATAGTCATCGAATTCTTCAACCGAAGATGAGGATTCTACTTCCCATGATTTTATATTTTCTACTGAGGAGTCCGTTTCATGATCTGAGGACATTAATTATAGTAATATTAGGATATTATTTAATAATTTACTTGTATTAATAAAACCAATGTCAATAGAGTTAATTTTCCCGTGTTTTCCTAATGAAAAAATGCATCTACTATAAATGCTATGAAAACTGCTGTCAGATAAGGACTTGAAAATTTAAAAACTGTCCATGATGCCTTTTCCGTAGGTTTTAGTAAAAGCCATAAAGAAAGACCTAGCATTATAGCACCAAATATAGTTGCAGTAACTAGATATATATGTCCAAATTGATTAAAGAAGAAAGGCAGTATACTAAATAACACCATTATCAAAGTAGTTATCGCAATTATTCTTACTGCTCTTTTCTCTTCAATAACTACTGGCAACATGGGAACTTTGGCTTTTTGATAATCTTTTCTTACATGTAAAGCTAAGCTCCAGATATGTGTTGGTATCCATAAGAATACAAGGCCAGCCATAACTAAACCGATTTCTATGTTCTGAGTAGTTACAGTAACATATCCTATTAAGGCAGGCACACCACCTGAAAATCCCCCAAGAATAATATTTGACTGGCTTCGCCTTTTTAGCCATTTACTGTAAATAATAATATTGTCAAATAAACCAAACATCATTAATAAAAATGCCCACAGATTAATAAGCCAAGAAAATATCAATGCAATAGCAGTCAAAATAAGACCAAAGATTAATGCATTCTTCGGCGAAATTCTACCAGATGGAATAGGCCTATCTTTAGTACGATCCATTATAGCGTCGATATCACGGTCATTATACCCTGTAATAGTATCAGCAGCAGCTGAACCGGCCGCAATTCCTCCAAGAAGAAGGACCCAGGTTGAAGAACTTAATGGTATATCAAATAATAAAGAGGCAGTTAGAGCAGAACCAAATGCAGTAAAAACTAGCAAATACCATATCTTTGGTTTTGTTAATTCATAATAATTTTTAACCGTATTTACGATGGCGACTTCGCGGATCACTGCTTAGATCTCAACTCATTATCATCTAACCTAATTTAACATATGGTTTAATATTAATTCTTCAAATCGAATTCTAAACTAATAAAAAGCTAAATCATATTTTTAGTTTTGAGCAATTCAGCTAAAAGTACAGCTCCCTTAGCAGAGCCCATTTTTTCATTATGCGAAAGCAATACATACTTTATACCATTGTCAAATACTGTATCTTTTCTTAATCTACCTACAAAAGTAGTCATTCCATCATTGATTTCTCTATCTATTCTAGGTTGAGGTCGGGTAGGGTCATCATGTACTATTATATATTCACTTGGAGAAGAAGGTAGACCATTGATTTTTACTGATTTAGAAAACTTTATCATGCATTCTTTCACTTGTTCAGGTTCCAAAGGTTTTTGTGTTTCAACAAAGACAGTTTCAGTATGTCCATCCATTACAGGTACTCGGGTACAGGTACAACTTACTTTTATCCTTGATGAAGCGATTGACCCATTTTTGAGGCTCCCTAAGATTTTTTTTGTTTCGACTTGAACTTTCTCTTCTTCCTTTGGAATAAAAGGAATAACATTATCTATTATATCAAGTGCTGCTACACCAGGAGATCGTCCTGCACCTGACAGGGCCTGCATTGATGTCATGAAAATAGAATTAATTCCATAATTATCTAATATGGGCTTTAATGTAATTGCTAATCCTGTAGTTGTGCAATTAGGTAAAGGACAAATATATCCTTTCCAATTTCTATTTTTCTGCTGGATATTCAATAATTCTATATGGTCATCGTTAATTCCTGGAATTAGTATAGGTACATCCTCTTGGTATCGAAATGCAGCTGCAGTACTGATTACAGGTGTAGTCTCTGCAATTTTTGGTTCAATGATTTGAGCATCAGACGATTCCACTGCTGTAAATATTAAGTCATATTCTTTTGGATCTATTTCATCTACATTATTTACAATTCTATCTTTTATGTAATTAGGGACTTCTTCCTTATTATGCCATTTTAAAATACCTGTACTATCATCACGAAGTGCATCAATATATCGCTTACCAGCAGATCTTTTTGAGGAAGCTACTGCTGCCAGTTCAAACCATGGATGATTTTTGAGTGCAATAACAAATTCCTGGCCTACTGCACCTGTAGAACCAATAAGTGCAACTTTTAACATAATAATGACTATTTAATATACTTTTTAATATTCTTTATTCAAGTTTAAAAAAATATTTACATGATAAATGATATTGGTATTATTGATAGTGAAGTTTTGTTAAACCATGGTAATATTAACGATGTACATCCTCTAAATAGTATACAGGAAGAAAAAAAATTTAGCAGTCTTGATTCATGTTCCCATGGGGGTATATATTCAACTAAAAATCATTTACAAGTTAAAATTGATTTCAGTTCAAACATAAACCCATTAGGTATTTCTAGACAAGTTTTAAAAGAAATTAAAAAAAGTATAAAACAAATATCTCATGTTTATCCAGATTCCAATTGCAATTTACTTAAAAAAAGTATTGCAGAATATGTAGAACATGGTATTGATAAAGAGTGGATAAGTGTAGGAAATGGAGCAACAGAGATTATTCATAATTTTGTAAGAGCTGTTTCCTTAAGTAATTCTATCATAATATCACCTACATTTTGTGAGTACGAACTGGCCTCTAAAAGATGTAAAATGAGAATAAATTTCATACCCTTGTCAAAAAAATTACAAATACAGGCCGACAAAGTTATAGAAAAATCCAAAAAAATTAATTCTAATAGTTTGATCTTCATTTGCAATCCTAATAATCCTACTGGTCTTGTAAACACTCAGATGATAGAAAAAATTTTAGATTCTATTGATCCTTCCAAGATAATTTTACTCATAGACGAGAGTTTTATAGAATTCTTAAACGATATAGAAAGAGAATCGCTGATGTCGAAAATAAAAGAATATAAAAACTTAGCAATACTGAGGTCAATGACAAAGTCATACGGATTAGCAGGGTTGCGTTTAGGATATTTGGTTGCTAATCCGCATTTAATTCAGAAACTAAAACCATTTCAAATACCGTGGAGTGTTAATGGAATTGCACAAATAGCAGGGATTGCCGCATTAAACGATCAGGATCATGTCAAAAGGGCAAAAAAAATTATTCAAAGAGAAAGGACCTATATGTACAAAAAAATCAATAACAAAGAGAACCACGCTAATGCTCTAAGATCAGATGTTAATTTTTTTTTAATAAAATTAAAAAATATCAATTCTATCACCTACCAAAAAATATTGTTAAATTTTCATGGCATTTATGTGAGAGACTGTTCTAGTTTTAGAGGAATGTCCTCTGATTTTATCAGAGTAGCTGTAAGAACTCATAAGGACAATGTAATATTGTTAAAAGCAATTTATGATATTAATAATCATTTAAATAAATCTAAGAGGTTTAAGAATAAATAATTCTAAATGAGAATGAGTAGGAAGAATTTTTTATGAATGCTAAAGTAGTGATGGTTCAAGGCACTTCTTCAGGAGCAGGCAAAAGCACTATTGTGATAGCATTATGTAGAATTTTTTCTAATATGGGGTATAAAGTCTCTCCTTTTAAGGCTCAAAATATGTCTTCCAAAATACATATTATTTCAAATGTCCATAGGATATCTAAGATTCAGGCTATACAAGCATTTGCAGCCAGAAAAGAACTTGAATGGCAGATAAATCCTATTCTCCTAGTTCCTTTAGGAAATAATAAAAGCAATGTTTTTGTAGCAGGAAAATTTTTAGAAGAAATGTCCGCAATTAAATATTATCAAGAATTTGTTTTGGCTAAAGGTTTTCCCATTGTATTGGACGCTGTGAATAAGTTGAAAAATGAAAATGACATCATAATAATTGAAGGAGCAGGTTCTCCTGCTGAAATTAATATTGCAAAATATGATATAGCTAATATGTTACTTGCTGAAGCAATTAATTCTCGTGTCATATTAGTATCTGATATTGAGCGAGGTGGTTGTTTTGCTAGTATATTTGGAACAATTAAATTGTTAAAAATAAAACATCAACGACTAATCAAAGGTTTCATTATTAATAAATTTCGTGGTGATGAGAATATACTTGAAGAGGGGATCCGATTTATTGAATACAGAACTAAAGTGAACAATCTAGGTATAATTCCCAAATTTGAATTTTTTTTACCACCAGAAGATTCTCTAGATGGAACAAATAATGATAATCTTAAAAATTTAAAAAAATTTAGTTCAAAAAAAAAAATGAATGAACAAATAGATTTATTAGCTGCAACTATTGGAAGTAGAATAAATGTTGATTTTATCTTGCAGCATGTTCTAAAATAGGATAATGATATCCTCCTTTCACTTTATCACTATTCTGGTGATATCAATACTTTTAGATTTGATATTAGGAGATCCGAATAATAAAATTCATCCTGTTTCATGGCTAGGAAAATACATCAACTATTTTGTTGCTAAGATTAAAGATGAAAAAAATGAAAAAAATGAAAAAAAAAATGGGGTAATATTTACTACTATAACTATTGCGTTTTTTGGGGTGATAATACAACTATCTCTACTTTATCTCTATCATATCACTTTTATCTTAATGATGCTTTTCTCAATTTTCATCTTATATTCTGTAATAGCAATAAAAGGTATGGAAAAACATATCAATGCAATTACTACAGCTTTACAAAATAATGATATTGAAAATGCGAGGGCAAATTTGTCCATGATTGTGAGCAGAAATACTAAAAACCTAGATGAACAACATATTTTATCAGGAACAATAGAATCGATTGCTGACAGTATTGTAGATGGAATTATATCACCAATATTTTATTTTTCTCTTTTCGGTCCGACCGGTGCTTTTATTTTTCGAGTAATCAATACATTAGATTCCATGATTGGTTATAAGGAAAGTTATTTTGAAAATATAGGATGGATAGCAGCTAAGGCTGATACATATGCCAATTATATTCCGTCAAGGATTGCTGCAGTATTAATGATATTAGCTGCAATTATTAATAATGCTGATTGGAAAAATTCCATTACTATATTCAGAAAAGAACGAAATTATACAATCAGTGCTAATTCTGGTCATCCTATTTCTGTTTTAGCTGGAGCACTAAGAGTAAGATTGGAAAAAGTAGATCACTATATAATAGGAGAACCTTTCGATAAAATTTCAATAGAAAAATGCAAAATCGCTATAAAGATAATGAAAACGACAATTCTTATTTTTTGTTTAATTATTGCCGGTCCACTTATAACTATTCTAGGATTTTTAAATTGGTGGAATTTGATATTTGGTATTTAACAAAATATATTCTGTCTTTTCATTTTTAACAATAATTCCAATTAAGAGTTACGATATAATATATATAGCTCGAAATATGTATTTGTTCCCTTTAATAGGATTAATAATTGGTTTAGCAATAGGGATTTTATCCTTTCTTTTATTTTCTGTTGTAGAAGGCTTTTTACTAGGATTTCTAATTACTGCAACTATTGTAGGAATAACGGGTCTTCATCATAGTGATGCACTATCAGATCTAGCAGATGGATTAATGGCTCAAGGATCTATAGAGGTTAAACATAAAGTAATGTCGGATCCCAGAACTGGTACAGCAGGAACAGTAGTTTTAATTTTCTATATTATTGGAATGATAATTTTAGTTTCATATATAGACCAAAAAGCGAAATTGCTCTCTGTTATAATTGTAGCTGAAGTTCTATCTAAATACAGTATGGTTTTACAATGCTATCTAGGAAAGTCCGCATGGAAAGGAATGAATACACTATTTGTAAAAGAAATGAAAAATAAAAAAAAATTTCTAGTTTCGAATTTAATTTTAGTTGTTAGCGTAATCACTTTTGGGTTCAATTTTTATTATATGATGGCAAGTGTAATAACTATGGTATCGGTTAGTATTACCTTATTATTAATAGCAAATCGATCATTTGGTGGGATATCAGGGGATACAATAGGTGCAACTAATGAGATTTCAAGGTTTTTTATTTATCTAATTCATGCAACTTTTTAACGCATTGACAGATAACGTTACTGAAATTGAATAAAAAAATTATTGCAGTTATAATGGCGGGTGGAGAAGGCAGTAGAATGAAAAGAGATTACAAAACAGAAAAACCACTGTTAAAGATTAAAGGGAAAAGATTAATAGAATATGTTATTGAAGCTCTCAGAAAATCTACTTGTTTTTATAAAATCGTCGTCTGTGTAAGTCAAAATGCTATTAACACAATGAAGTTTTTACAAGATTACAACTATAACCTCGATCCTCCTCTAGAGATCATAGAAGGGTATGGTAATGGATATTCTAATGACCTATCTTTTATTATTGAAAATTTTTTCGAATATATTATATTTATAGTATCTGCAGATCTACCTTTACTTTCAGAAATAGATATAATGAATATCTTGAGTAAGTGTGATTTTAATGCTACATGTTATTCTATCATATTCGATAAAAAAATTGCTGACGAAATATGCATAAAGCCTAGTGTTGTATTTGAATATAGAAAAAGAAATTATTGTTATTCTGGTATAACAATATTTAATCTAAAAAAAAGAAAAAAAAAGAATGATTTTAATCTTATTAGTGAAAGATACCTAATTATAAATCGTATTGGAATCGCGCTAAATGTAAATGAAAAAAAAGATTTACTTGCTGCTAGGAATTTGTCAAAAATAAAGATTTAACAAATATGAAAAAAAATGTTTCTAACAATAATTCAAGTTAATCTAATGCACTTATTATATTCCCATTAATTTTTGCTTTACCACCTGCTTTTTCCGCTAACAATTCATTGCATGATTTGCAATAGATATTAGAAGTAGTATGAGAATAAATTATACTATTTTCCTCACATTTTGAACACTGAATATTAAGGAATGCACTATTTGGTTTTGGTATTAATACATTTTCTTTCATAATCTACATACACACATATACACTTATTTACGCACCAATTTCTAATTTTCGCATACGCATACCTTCTCTCATCGATTTGCGTTGACAGGTTTTGCAAGTATATCTTAAAGTAATCTTTTTAGTTGTTTTAGCGGTTCTTTTTAATTCAGGAAACTTCTGACCTCCATAGCCTTTTTTATCTTCTGCATGCCTTCGTGAACCCAAAGCTGTTTTCCTATCTTTTCCTTTTTTATAGATAGATACTGCTTGTGCTGTATGGCTTTTGCATTTTGGACAGAATTTGCGCATTTCCTTCTGCATCTTCATATTAAAAGTTTAGAGTGAGGGATATTTAAGGAAAACTACTAACTCATTTAATACTCATAGATATATCTCATGCTTTTTAAAAATCGTATAAAGTAAGGATACATGTTGTTTCTAAAGTAAATAAAACATTTAGATAGAACGTGAACTTGTATAAGAATGTAATTGTAATAATATTAAACGCTTATAAGCAACCGTTTTCTAATCACTACAGGAAAATGGACATATTTGGTAATTTAATACAACAGCTTACTATAGGGAGTGTGCCTGTTAATATGGATACCTTTGGCGTATGGATACCATTGACATTCGGGTTAGCCGTAGGTCTAGCATACGTAATTGCATCTGGTTTAAGACGTCCAACATAAACTAAAGAAAAATTTTTTAGAATACCTTTTTTCTTTTTGTCTTATTAAAAATTATTATGCATTTGGCTACTACGATTATTTTTTATTTATTAAGAAAATAGATTCGTCGGTTTTGTCAAATTCATTCAAAAATGATTTTAAAGTTAATATAGGGACAATCGGTACTCCATTAATAAATTTAAATAATGCATTATCTAGAGTAATTATAATAGGAAGAGCTTTCGTTATTTTCTTTTCTCTTTGTAACCACAACATTGTTCTTCTTATTTGTTTTTCAGCATATATTGTAAGAGTTGTTTTATTGCTATACTTCCAATGTTTACAATCTATGGTAATTGCAAAATCCTTCTTTATTCCAACAACATCTAATTGCGCTCTGGGTTTGGACAAGACAATATTAACTTTTGTGTTATATTCAAACATAGTCAAAAGTTCAGACGTAAAATATTCAAAGTCTTTCCAAGACAATACTTTAGAACATTCTTGGATATCACAACCTAGTTGTAGAGCTAGTAAAGATCCTCTAATTCTATCCATCTCTGAAAATAATAGTGTCTGTTTTCCATTTTTATCTAATAGTACTCCAATTTTATTTTTAGCTAAAAAATTTAATAATTGTTTGAATACGGAAAAACTTGCGATACCAATTTTTAATCTGAAATCATCAACTTTTATTTCAGAGTTCATCCCTTCAATACACCTTAAAAGAATATTTGGATTAATATAATGAACCAATTTATGGATAATAATCTACACCGTATTGTAGGTTTGAACTCAAAAGCAAGATTGAATTGTTATATTCTGCTAATTTTGAAGTCTTTTTTGGGAGCTTGAATATTTATTAAAATCTGCTTCAGTTCGTCATCGGTTAATGCACGATTAAGTCTTCCTGTCTGAGCAGCGTTTATAAGGTAATTTTCTACAGCACCAGCTAATTCAGGTTTGACTATTCTAACATTTGCAAGACGCTGTCTTGCAGGAGGTTCCAAAAGCACTAATAATACTCTCTGTCGCAGAGCTTCGGCTTCTGCTTCCCTTCTTCTAGTTTCTTCATCATTGGAACCTTGATTTGGTTGAGACATCTTTCTTTAGTTTATCAAGAATACCGACTCAATTCAGGGTTTGTTTTTTGTAATTCTTTGTGAAGCTCTGTTGCTATTCTATCGACTCTTTTCATTCCGTCATCTGATACAATTCTTCCGTTATTTTTCTTAACAACATACCCAGAACTTTCCAATTGTTTTAGACCTATGCGTATTATTCCTCCGCTGGCATCGACATGGTGAGCAAGATTGTATCCTCTTTGTTTGCTTCCTCCATATTTGCTTCTTAGATCTTCGACACTAAGAGGGCCATGAATATACACTTTCCGTAATAGTGATGCACATCTAATATACCACCAATCTTTATTTTGAGGGATTTTTTCGGTATGAGGACCGGTTTTGGTAAAATATGACCACGCAGGAGGTTCAATCTTTTTATCATTTTTTAAATATGTAGCTAATTTTTCAATAAACCTATCAGATGGAACGTCGTAAACTTTAGCCATTATAGTATCACAATAATTCTTATACCCCTATAAATCCTTATTCTCATAAATCCTAAACATAACTATATCAAATCAACTTTCGATATACATTATTACATAATAGACATGTGATTCTTAGTGCCTTGATTTTTGATCTACCAATTCTGACTCTACAATTAAAACCAGGGCAGATAAATAGTTTACATTTTTTACAATAGAACTGACGGATGTCATAAGGAAGTTTTATTCTTAATCTTTTTGCAATTTTTTTAGCAAGTTGTGCTTGCTCATTGGCTAATTTGTAATCATTACCTATTTCTTGAAAAGCACTTCTAATTAATATCAATATTCTTTCTTGTGCTACTAGTTTCGCTTGGTGTTTTCCCAAAATTACGATTACGTACTTACGTTTTTAAAATAAAAATTTTATGATCAAGGAACATTCTGGAAATAACTCATGAAAATTATCTCAGTATATATTAAAGACATCAATGCAAAGCTAATCAGCTTGGTAACCTCTCACATTTCTATAGTGTTAGCAGAATCTGCACTTGAAATTATACCAACCGAGTTAAGGAATAATCATTTAATAATTAATTATTCTAAAAAAGTTGGTAAGTCTGTTGGTGAAGTTTTTCTGGACAAGAGCTACCATTATAGTGCCATGAAAGAAAAAAATATTGACTTTATTTGGAAAAGAGGGAGACCAGATCTTGTACACATATGTTTGTTGTCAATATTATCAACTCCTCTTTTCTACAAAAACATGGTTGATGTATACATTCATACGATTGACAATAAAGTAATTTTTATCGGTGATCAAGTTCGCATACCAAAATCATATAGAAGGTTTGAGGGATTAATGATAAAACTCTATCAAGAAAAGGAGATAAAATCTGATCAAAAAGATTATGATAAATATTTATTAAAAATTGAAAAAAATATGACTTTTGACATGTTGGTAGATAAGGTTATTAAACCTGATAAAATAATAGGATTATCAAGTACAGGTATTCTCAAAGACCTAAAAACTATTGTGAACGAAAATATAGGAACAAATAATAAAAAAATTACTTTTGTAATAGGTGGATTTCAGAGTGGTCATTTTTCTCAAAAAATACGAGAGAGATTTCACATGACATATTCTATTGCAAATGAACAATTGGAGGCACATGTTGTCATATCCCGATTAGTTTATGAATGCGAAAATCGCTGTCTTGCTTTCATGGTATGAGCTAATTTTAAAAAGAAAGATATTTTAAAAGCAGGATTAATACACTAACTTTGTATAAATGAAATATAAAATAAGTTTTTTATTCTCTATACAATTCATTGCATTTTTTATTTTACTCAACATTTTATTACTTTATCCAATTCATAATGCTTTTCCTGATGGTTTATTTGAAGAAAAATTACCTCCTGCGTCCGTAGGTGACAGGGAGGCTAGTCTTTATACTAAAATTAATCCTCCAATACTTACTTCAGATAGCAAAGAAAATGCGTTTTTTGAATTAAGATTATTTGACGCAAAAACGGATGAAAATATTAAATTTGTTTCATATTTTATAACAGTTGAAAAAGATGACAAGTTATTAATGAGAGATCTTTTTCATTCTCCTACCGGTCCTTTAAAATTAAAGATAAATCCTACCTCTAGTAAATCTATTAGTGTCTTTGGTTCTACTGAACCTTTTCTTGGTGGATGGACTAGTGAGACAGGAGATATTACCATTAATGGTCCGTTACTTTTGGAAGGAGGACTATATCATTTTGCAATAGAAATATTTGGAATAGATAATCCTAGAAATATATTTACACCAGAAAAGGCTCCCAGGTTTGATTCATGGCTTAGTGTAGGTGATGTATATAGAAATGATATAATAGACAGTGGAAAAAAATATAATACAACTTTAATATCATATTATGATCAAATTCAGAACTTTAAATATGATTCTCAACAAAGTATTATGTCATGGATAATGCCGTTTAATTGGGACCTAAAAAGAATACAAGATAACAATATTTTTGTTCATGAAGAAATAAAGATACCTAAAACATTTACCAAGTTTAGTGGAGCAAATGCTTTTGATGCTGTAGTCAATGGAAATCCTTTGGTAGGAAGATCAATAGCATTAGATCCATTTACTGAAGAAAATAATTTCATAATCCATTTATTGCTGAATAAAGCAGACATTATAAAAATTGCTGAAACCATAAATAATAATACTAATAATAATGCTAGCACAATGACTTTTAGTCTTTCTCCTGCTGAACAAAAAATAGCTGAAACTACATCAGAAGTGGTATCAGATATTGGAGGCATTCTAGTAAATTTCAAGTGGGACGATCAAATTTTATCCAATCAAGATACAAATTTACAATTACGTTTTTCAGATGCGCTTTCCACTAAAGAAATAAATGGTGATATCAAATATGATATTATAGTTTACGATAAATCAGGAAATAAAATTGTTACAAAACAAGATTTGATAGCACAAAATGCAACAGATTCCCAGGTTATAAAGTTTCCATCCAAAGGTATTTACCAAATGGAATTAACCATAAAAGGTATAACCTATCCGGATTTAGCTACTCCTGATGAAACAAGAAATGGAATAGCAAGAGGAACGGTAGTAGTCTCGTGACAAAAACCAATACAGAAAAATATTTTATATCAAATTTAATATTTATTTTTCTTTTCTAGGAAAAGTGTTAGGTTATTATAGTTTATACATAATTTAAATAATTTATGAAGATTCAATTTGTCAATCATCTTGTTTGTTTAAACCATTCCAATAAACAGATTCGTTTAAAATTAAATAATTTAATGACCGATAATCAGAATGAATGTAAGGAAGGTTTTTTATATTGTATTGAATGTGATACAAAATATCCCATTATTGAAGGTATAGCAATAATTGTAAAAGACATGTTTGACTACATTCAAAATAGGACAGAAATGTACGGAAAATGGTTGTTACATTGTCATTCAAAAGAAATGAAGGAATATCTAAAGGATATAGGAAAAACAATATTTGACGCGAATAAAACTAATACATATGAAGACGGTGGCATTTGGTATTTACCTTATAAATGGTTCCAACAAGAAGATCACAAAGAGGATAGACTCATGAAATCATTGAAAGGAGGTCCAAACGCTAATGAACTTTATGACCGTGTCATCAATAGTATAAACCCAAAGATAGACGGTATAGCTTTGGATATAGGATGTGCAATGGGTAAAACTACATTGCAACTGTCTCAAAAATATTCCTTTGTAATAGGTATAGATCTTTCATTTTCATTCATCAAGGAAGCTCGTAAAAATATGCAAGAATCTAGGCAAGGAAATGTTGAATTTTGTGTAGCTGATGCAGAATTTCCTCCTTTTCATCCAATGAAATTTGACCTTATAATAGCAATTAATCTACTAGAGTTGGTTAATACGAAGAAACTATTATCCTCTTGTCATTGGTTATTAAAACCACATAGTGATATTATAATTACAGATCCATATGATTTTAATAGAGAAAGAATTTTAGACAAGAAATATGATGCTAGATCATTTAGAATCTTACTTGAAGAAAATGGATTTGAAATAAATGAATCAAGTTTAAAAAAAGAAGCCTTTATACCTTGGATATTAAAAATAAACGAAAGAATTTATTTATTTTACTTTGTAGATTATATTAAAGCAAAAAAAATCTCAAAACATAAAGTAAATATAAATAGATACTAAATTGGAGATTTGTGCCAAAGAATAATTAATAATATTAAGAACAAATAGAAGAGAGTGTAACACAATATATGTATGAGAGTATTATTTTTAAAGATAGAAAAAAGTTATCTCCTCGATATTTACCTAAGGAGATCTCTCATAGAGAAAAGCAAATAGATCTGTTAGTTAGAACATTTTTGGATATAAAAGATGATCCAGATAAATTTCCTTTAACGGTCATACAAATAATTGGTCCTGCAGGAATAGGGAAAACATCAACTGTCATCAAATTCTCTGATATTTTAGACAATGAATTAAGAAAAAGTAAGATAAATATCAAAATAGTGTACATAAATTTAAAATTACAAGGTGGAAATAAATACGCAATTTACAAATACTTGTTAAGCTGTATAGCTCCAGAATTACCTGCACAGGGTCTCAGTGCTGAGGAGATGCTTAGACAAATGCTTGATTATTTGATTCTCAATAACGTGTATTCTATAATCATACTTGATGAAATCGATTATTTAATCAAAATTTCAAAAGAAATTGGGATTATTTATGATCTAACAAGATTGAATGAATTTGATCCCTCCAAAAAATGTAATGTAAAGGGAGTTATTTTTATTGCTAGAAGCACTGAATTTTATGAGAAATTAGATGAAGCTGAATTAAGTTCAATGGGACGAGCATATATCGAATTTCCTAATTACACAATTGACCAAGTGAGTGATATTCTTATTAGGCGGTCAAAAGATGCCTTTCAAGACAATGTAATTGGTACAGATATAATTGACTGGATAGCAAAAATAGTAGTTTCTCCTATTGTCAATGGAGATATAAGATATGCATTAGATTTGTTATCATATGCAGGAAATCTTGCAGAATCTGAGGGAACAGAAAAAGTACTCCTGGATCATGTAAAAAAAATAAATAAACAAATCTATAATGGAATTACTGATGACGATATTAAAGAATTATCCAAGTTACAAATAATTATTTTGTTAGGAATAATAAAGGGATTAAAGATTAAAAATAGAGATTATGTTGATTTAAAGGAGATTAGAATACAAAGTTTGGAAATTGCTGAAAAATATAAATTAAGAAAATTGGATGTAGAAGATATTTTGGATGATCTTGCTACTAGAAAGATTATAAAAATAATTTCTTTAAAAAAAATTAGTTTGATATCATCATCCATAGAAAACTTAGAAAAGTCATTAATGAGCAAGATAGATTCAACTCTTGATTTCAAATGAATGACACCTTTCATGTCAAAGATATTGTAGAAGAAGGACTAGGAAGCATAGGTAAAATAAAAATATTAAGAGCATTAGCAGAAGAAAAAAAATTATTAACTGTGTATGGGTTACATAAAAAAACACATCTTAAACGAGAGGATATCAAAAGAAACTTGGCTGACCTAGTAAAAATTGAATGGGTGGTAGAACAAAAAATTAGCAATAGTCTTTATTCAATTAATAGAGAAAATATATATGTGCAAAAACTAGTATTATTTTTTTATGAAATAGGATATATAGAAAATATTTAATGAGATGTTTTCTTTGATATAAAGGTGATTATTACTAGAAAAGTTAGTAGTAAACTTATATGTATAATATTATAGTTTGACAATAAAGGAAAAGATTCTTAATATTATATAGATTGAGCTTATATAATATAATTTGATAAACTTCAAATATTAAAGAGTGTTATATTAACTGGTATTTCTATGAAACTAAAAAATAAAGGAAGTATAAAAATAGGTCAAATATTTATATTCGCATTTATTGGAGTCTTTTCCTATTTTATAATTTCTTCAACGATTTCCTTTGCTCAAACTCAAGAGGAAGATTTCAATGTCATAGTAACTTTTTTTGATATTACTCAGGATACTGGTGATGTTATAACGTTTCTAAATTCTGATGGCTTTACAAAAGCCAAGATATACACCCCTCTCAAAAGCATGAAAATGGGAAATACTACAGAACTACAATTTAATCTTACTGCAAATCAAGTAGGTATAGGAGAAAAATTTAGAGTTTGTGCTTTATTAGTTAAAGATAATGGGATAATATGCAAAGTAGGAGAAAATTCGGTTGCAGAAAGGCCTGAAATCATAGACTTTAGACTAGCAAGTGATGATATTGTGGAAATTGATGTGCCAAATATATCACTCCAAGAGTTGGACAACAATAATAAAGACAAGGACAATGAAGACAAGGACAATGAAGTTGAATCTAACGATAAAAATAACGAGGACGATGAAGATACAACATAACATTCTCTTTGAAACAATTTATTTGTTTTATATATGAGAAACATAATAATATTATCATAATTCTCTTTTTGTTTTTTTAGATATATGATTTGCCAAGCTATAACCATTCTTTAATTCTTTGTTTCTCAAAATTAATTTTTTTCTTATAATAAATAGTGGATGGTTCGTTTAAAATCGTAATGGCACCATCACTATTGTAAAAATCAGTATCAATAAATCCTGCTTTCCCATTTCCTGCCTCCATAAAACAAAATCCTTTACCATCGAATTTCATTATAGGAAATTCTTGAGAGCCATTATTTATTTTATGGATAATTTGAGAAGCAACAGATCTTGCCTGACCTTCTGCGAAAATACCGGCTTTTGGCACAGCTATAGTCTGATTTATTTTAATCTCGGTGACATCTCCTATAGCAAATACATCTTCAAATCTTGTTTCTAAGGTAAATTTATCGACTGATATCCAATTACTTTTTGATCCTATTAACCCTGATTTTTTTAGCACAAGAGGTGGTAAATGAAAGGGGATTGCAACCAAGATATCGTATTCTTTTTTTTGACCATTATAAAATTCTAAATTATGGTTATGAACTTCTTTCAGTGAATAGTTTGGAAACAAATTTATATTTTGTTTATTTAACATAAAAATTAATTTTGAATTTGGTTGCTCTCCAGCAACAGGTAAAGGTAATGTAGATGGAAAATAAATATCTATATCAATTTGAATTCTTCTCTCAAAGTTACGTATAATTTGATCTATTATGAGAGCTGATTCATATGGAGCGGGTGGACATTTATATGGAAATCCCATTATCACAATAGCAATTTTTCCTTTTTCTAAAGACAAAATTTTTTTTCTTAAAGAAGGTATACTTTCTCCATCATATAGATTAAAATTATTATGTGTATTAAATCCAAGAATGTTTTTTGGAGACATTTCTGCCCCCAGAGCAATAA
Source organism: Nitrososphaeraceae archaeon (assembly GCA_036520175.1). Taxonomy (GTDB): domain Archaea; phylum Thermoproteota; class Nitrososphaeria; order Nitrososphaerales; family Nitrososphaeraceae; genus TH1177. The sequence continues at coordinate 16,666 of DATDKD010000072.1, read as the reverse complement.
CTAGAAAATCATAACTTTCATCGGCATGATGAAGCATTTTTACTACTTTTGACTTTGTATCAATTTTGGTTATTTCACCTTGGATGAATGAAATACCCTTTGATTCTAAGTTTGTCAATGGAATTTTTGAGTTTTCTAATCTTCTTCTACCATCAAGTATCCATAAATTTGTCAAGCCCATCATAAAATAGTCTTTTTTATCAATAACTATAATATCATTTGTATAGTCAAGATTTTTCCTTAAAATATTTGAGATACAAAGTCCTCCAAAACCTCCTCCAAGGATTAATATTTTTTTTCCCATATTGTCTGTAATTGGTTCTTCTTCCTTAATTAATAAATATTTTATTTGACTTGATTCAGATTAAGATTAAAAAAATATATTAGTTAATACACTGGTTTTTTTACTTTTAACATCCTCTCTACTGGTTACAAAATGTCGAGCTATTCTCCTATACATAATTAAAATATATATTAATCAATCTTCTTTTATACATATAATAAATTATCAAATCTATTAGGTTGTAATTATATAGATTCGATATTTCTTTTTGTCAACCAATTTCTCAGCCCAAAACTTTTTTTAATGCGTTTTATAATCATTACTATATTTATCAGTAAAAATATATAATAACATTTATCACTAAACATATCAAAATTTTCCTACATTGTTTTTTGGTAAACTTTAAGAGAAGGACATATGTATATATATTTTGTATTACTATTGTCATTTCTAAAATATCGAATAAGTAGACTAAGAAAGTTTACACGGAATCGTATTTATCTTATCTTTCGCTATTTATTTTTCCTATATGTAAAATTAAAGTTAAAGTTAGGATGGTTATAGATTATAACATTAAGTTTAATCATAAACTTAAATAACATTCAATAATGGAGTTATTGGTTAGTATAGCGATGGATTATAACAAGTTATGTAAATCTATATTTGCTTTGCATGATGACATCAGGTATGCTGGAGTAGTAGATGAAACTGGAGCTCTGCTCGCAGGAGGAATGAAAAAAGGTATAGATTCTATAGTAGATGTGGCAGGAGAAGAGCTATATTTGGCTCAAACAGCTATTAGAAGATCCATGAGAGAGAGGTTTGATCCTACTATGGGTAAAGCAAGATTTTCCTACATTGAACGAGAGAAAATTTCTATAATTACACTATATTTGGATAATATGGTAGTCTTAATAACCATGGAGCCAAATATCGATTCTCATACAGCAATAGATATAGCTGAGGATTCTTTAGATATGTTAGATGGTAAAATTGATATTTAACTATAATATAATAATTGTAGTAAGAATAGATTCTCTATCTATTTCTTCATTATTATGAAAGAGGTAAATCAATTTTCATCCTACAATATTATGCATGGTTTTTAAATCTTGTTCAAATTCACTTAATTCTGTTGGTATAGTTATTGAAGTAGAATCTTTTAGTGATAATGGTTTACCCGTATTGGGATTAATTGAATTTTTTTTCTTATTCCAAACAATAGAATTAAACTCAATTATTTTTTCAGTATATTTTTCAAATTCTTTAAAAATATCATTTGTTTTAGGAAATATCTGTTTGTGAATACTTTCTGAAGAATAAAGTGTTTTCCATAATTTATCTGTAATAAATGGACATATAGGTGCCGCTAATAATAAAATTGTGGAGAAACATCTATGCAAAGTATATAGTGATGATATTTGGAAATTCTTATTTTCATTATCATATACCCTACCCTTAATCATTTCCACATAATGAGATGCAAAAATATTCCATGTAAAATCCCTTATGCTTGTTGCAGGAATAAAAAAGTTATAACTATCATATCCTTTTATACACGTATTTATGAGCTTGTTTAACTCAGATAAAATCCACTTATCCGTATAGAAAAGGTTTTTATTTTTTAAAGATTCTGTTGAAAAATCTTTAGGCACTTCAAAAGAAGAAAGAAATCTACCTAAATTCCATAGCTTTGAGAGAAATCTTTGTGAATTAGAAATACTTTGTTCAGAACAACGAAAATCCTGTCCCAAATTTGTTTCACTGGCAGACCAAAACCGAAATGTATCCGCTCCATATTTTTGTATTATTGGTAAGGGATCAATAACATTTCCTTTACTTTTACTCATTTTTTTTCCTTTTTCATCCACACCGTAACCCATTATCCAAACATTAGGCCATGGTAATTTTTCTGTTAATTGATAACATCTGAGCATTGTATAATATAACCAAGTTCTTATGATATCCTTTGCTTGTGGTCTGATTGTTGCAGGATATGTTCTACTATAAAATTCATTATCTTGAGAAAATTTCGATATGAATAATGGTGTAATACTTGAGTCCATCCATGTATCGAATGTTTTTTCTTCACCAATAAACTCGTTCAATCCACAATTAGCACAGGTAGTAAAAGGCGGTTTTTCTTTCCATGGCTGATAATAGCTACCTGATTTAGGTAGATTAGGAAACTTGCAATTTTGACAAAACCAAACTGGTATCTCAGTTCCATAGAACCGTCTTCTTGATATAGGCCAATCAATTGAAACTGCATTTAACCAATTGTTTAATATTTGTCTATGAACAGGAGGATAAAAATTTAATTTTTTAGATAACTCTTTGAGAATTGGAATATATTCTATTTGTTTAAGATAGTAATCCTGTAAAGGTATAATTTCTATTGGTGTCTTACTTCTTTCACAAATGGGAGATCTATGCATGATATTTTCTTCTTTTTCAATAAAACCTTCCCTTCTCAAATCTTCGATGATTTTTTGTCTTGCCTGTTTTAATTTCATATCTCTGTAATTTCCTGCAAAAGTAGTAGTAAATCCATTTTCATCAATAGATATAATTTCTTTTAGATTTAGTTCTCTAAAAACTTGAACATCATTTTGATCACCGTAACTACATACCATAACAACACCAGATCCAAAATCAGGTTTGGCAGAATGATGGGTTGAAATTGGGACCTTTCGATGGAACAAGGGCAATATTACTTCTTTTCCAATTAAATGAGAATATCTTTCATCTTTTGGATTTATTATTACTGCTTGACAAGCAAAAAGTAGTTCAGGACGAGTAGAAGCTACCACTAATTTATCCTTATTTTTATCAGCTATACTAAAATACATATAAAAGAGATTTGTCGGCAAGTCTTCATAGATGATTTCTGCATCTGATATGGTAGTACCACAATCAATACAGTAATTATTTGGTCTATTAGAAATATAGATCAGACCTTTGTTCCATAAATCGATAAAGGTTTTTTGGGTTAAAGTTCTAAATTCTAGTGAATCTGTTCTATAATACTCTTTGAAATTACTACTTAAACCGAGATTTATCATTATCTCAATCATATCCTTTTCAAGATCGTCGAGAGCAGTTTTACATAATTCTAGAAATTTTTCTCTACTCATCTGTCGCATACGAACTTTGTATTTTTTTTCTGTATAGATCTCCACTGGAAGACCATTCCTATCTATACCAATAGGAAACATAACATTGTGACCATTCATCCTTGCAGTTCTAGCTATCATATCTATCTGAGCATAGTGTGCAGCCGCACCGATATGCCATGGTTTTCCTGATGGATATGGAGGAGGCGTATCAATAACAAATACACTATCACTATTGTTATTCTTTTTTAAGTTAAAAGAATAAAGATTTTCTACATCCCATGACTTTAATACTTGTGATTCAATTTCGTGATTCCAGGATTTGGAAGTAATTATTGGTTCCATTTTATATTTTAATTTTAATATTTTATATGGTTATTAACGTTAATACCTAAACTATAAACAAGAAAGACAAACGGGAGTATAATATATAATCATCGAAGCTCAGCTAAGAGATGAGCTCCCTTATTCACGCCTTCGTAAATATATACACCTAAAGCATCAATATTTTTAGGCATTTTTGGGGCTAAAATTTTAATTATTTCTTTAGAAAGGTTTTCTACTGTTGCCTCATCAGATAAAAGATAAACTGTAGATTTCGGCATTTGTAGATCAAAATATCCTTGAGGCCCTTCAAACCGTACATGATAGTAAAGATCATCTTTTGTTGATAAATATCTACTATTCACAAAAAATTTGTGATCTAAGTCATTTATTGCTTCTTTTATCAGCTTTTTAGCTTCACTGAAATCAATAACTAAACCATTTTCCATTCTACCAATGATTTCAACCATTACGGTTGAAGTATGTCCGTGTAGTATAGAACATTTTTTAACCAAAGGTAAAATATGAGCGTAATCAAATGAAAGAGAAGGATCTTCAATAAAAATAGAGCCAATTTTTTCATATTGAGTATCAAAGAAAAAGATTGATTCAAATTCACTTAATTTGCCTCTGTATTTTGAAGAACCTATTGCAACTATTTTCAAATCGGGGTAAATGCTCTTTATTCTGTTAAACTTTATCAAATCAGCATTCGAATCGATAACTTCGATATATTTTTCATCTTCGGTTTTAAAATCTACGGTAATACTATCGCCTTCAGGAAGTTTGATTACAGAATTTACCTCATACTTTTTACCAAGAAAACTTAGTAAATTGGATAAAGATAGTTGAGTTCTATTTGATAAATAATCACCGTTATTATTAAGATACTTAATATCACTTTCAACAAGATTTCTTTTATTTGACAATATGAGAACTGTGCAAATCTATATATAAAAATCTAAGCCTTTTCTAGATAAAAATGAGTATATGTTAATTCTCAACAAAAACGATATTATCCTTAAATGAGTTATGAACTAAATTCAAAAACATAATATTAAAAAGATAAAATATAACACTTCGCAAATCACTTCAATGCATTCAGAGCTTACCAGAGAAATTATTAGTGCTATTAACAATTGCATTTTAACAGACAAAAGTTTTGGTATTGCATTTTCAGGAGGAATTGATAGCTCACTACTTGCAAAAGTTTCAAGAGATCTTTATAAAGATAATGTTATTTTATTATCAATTGGTTTTCCTTTTTCACCTGATCTTGAATTTTCTCGAAAAATTGCCCATGAATTAAATATGAAACATTTTACATATGAAATACAAAATGAGGAATTTAGTAATATCACAAAAAAGGTTATTGACAATCTTGAATGTAATAACATTTCTCATATAGAAAATTGTATAGCATTTTATTTTATATCCTTTATTGCTATTCAGAATAATTGCAAACTTGTTTTAACAGCCAATGGTTTTGATGAGTTATTTTGCGGGTACGATAAATATAGACAAATAATTTTACAGGGTGATAAAAGAATTAAAAGTTTTATGGCACAAAGAATAATTAATGAATTAACGCTTGTAAATGAAATAAATACGATTACAAAAGAATTCCATGTTAAAATTGAACAGCCTTTTTTAGCTCAAAGGTTTATAGATTATGCAATGAAAATCCCCATAGAGAAAAAAATAGTTGGTCCATGTGATAAGCTTAGGAAACATATTCTAAGAGAAATTGCAATTTCATTAAATGTTCCAAATGAATCTGCATTGAAGCCAAAAAAAGCTCTCCAATATGGGACGTTGATCCATAAAAATTTATCAAAAATTATCGATTCTGATAAAGAGATAAAATCAAAATTATTGACTAAAATTAATCATTAAATATTCTTCTTCCAAGTCTAATTTTTTTCTACAAGTTATACATATTATATTTTATTTGGATGTGGATAATTCATTACGAACAATTGAAGAAACCATATCAATTATTTTGGTTCCGGAAGCTAAATGTTGTTCTGGAGTAAAAAGTTTGTTCAATTCTATATCTGAGAAATATTTTGAAAGAACTGAATCGTCCTTTATTGCTTGTATGAACTGTTTGCCATTATCCTTTGCTTCAAATGCAACTCTCTGAATGTTCATGTACGCCTCAATTCTTGAAATACCTTTTCGTACAAGGGATTCCAAAATGAATTCAGCATAAATTTGTCCTTGAGTAATGTTTATGTTTGATGATATTTTTTCCGTATTTATTAATATATGTCTTACAACTTTTATCATAGTCTTTAACATTTCATCCAAAAGAATTATACCCATTGGTATAGTAAATCGTTCATTGGCTGAATTTGATAAATCGCGCTCATGCCATAGACAAATATTTTCCATTGAAACATTTAAAAGAGATCTTAAAAGTTTTGCTAAAGAAGACACCCTTTCACTCTTAATAGGATTTTTTTTTACAGGAACTGCACTACTTCCCATTTGCCCACTTTTAAAGGATTCGGCAACTTCATCTATCTCTGTTCGCTGTAAATTTCTGATTTCAATTGCAATTTTATCTAACGAAGTACCTATCAAAGCAACAAGAAATTGTAATTCTGCCAATCGTTCTCTTGGAATTATTTGTGTTGCTGCCTCTATCGGATGTAGATCTAACAATGAAGCAACTATTCGTTGGACCTCCAATGCTTTATCCCCCATTAAGGATCCAGTTCCGACAACTCCCAAAGTTTTACATATCAAGAAACGCTTTTTTCCTTCTTTTATTCTTTCGATGTGTTTTACCATTTCCATTGCCCATACTGCAAATTTTAATCCAAAAGGAATAATACTTGCATGCTGACCATGTGTTCTTCCTACCGCAGGTTGAATTTTGAACTCGACAGCTTTTTTGGATAAAATTACTGCTAATTCTTTAATTTTTGGCTCAATAATTAATAGTGAGGCTCTCAATTGCATTGAAGTAGTTGTATCTATAATATCATTACTTGTTAAACCAAAATGGACCCATGGTTTTGTATTAGGAGAGCATTGTTCACTTATCGCATTTACTACTGCAGCCATATCATGATCAGTAGTAGATTCCAACTCTTTTGTTCTAGCTAAAGTAATTTTTCCTGATTTGGCTAGAACATTGATCTCATTGGCTGCGTCTACTGGAATTATGCCAATTTTAGATTGAGCTAAGGCAGTTGCTGCCTCAAATTCAAGGATAAAATCCAGCCGTTTTTGTTCTTCAAATATTTCTTTAATATCTTTACTCCCATATCTTCCAGAATCTATTGGCAGAATAACCATTACAGATATTCAATTTATGAATAGAAATTAATCCTTTCTATCGCTCGTTGGGTTAATAAATAAGTATTATATTACTGCTTTTCATCTTTTGCAATAAAGTCAAGAATAAGTTTTGCTTGTTTAAAGTGAACCGCATCGATCATTCTACCATCAATTTTAAAAGCACCACGTTTATCACCTTTTTCTTGAATTTGATTCAATCTAGAGACAACTTTTTTTGCCCATTCAATTTCATTTTGTGACGGAACAAACACATTATGAACAGGTTCTATATGCTTTGGATGAATAATACTTTTACCTGCATATCCAAGTCTTTTGGCAATTTTAGCATCTCTTTGAAGGCCATCTAAATCATCTACTTTCTGCCAAATGGAGTCCAAAGCTGGAATTCCTGCAGCTCGGGCATCTACTGGAATTTTTGCCCTAGCATAACTATATTCTAATCCTTCACTCTCATAATCTAATTTCATATCATACAAATAATCAAAGACACCAAACATCAGCGAACAGACTCTTTCATTAAATTTTGCTATATCGTAGGAATTTACAACTCCTTGAGAGGATTCTATGGATGGAATTAACCTAAGTGTTTTTTCTATGTTTCTTTTCTTTTCTAGATTTGCAATTATTTCGGTAATTTTTTCCAGTTCTGAAGCTGAATTCACTTTTGGAATTACTATACCGGCTAACCTCTCAGAAATTACATATTCTAAATCTTGTTCATAAAGTCCAGATTCAAATGAATTAATTCTAACAAAAATTTGAGGTGATTCTTTGTTCTCATAATTAGCATTATTATTATTATTATTATTATTGATATCCATAGGATTTGCCGCCTTCTTAGGATAAGATAAAGATTCTATAATCATATCTCTCGCGATTGTCTTTTCTGAAATCGGCACTGAATCTTCAAGATCGAAACATAAAATATCAGGATAAAGGAATTTTGATTTCTCTAGAAATCTCTTATTATTGCCTGGTATGAATAATAATGTTCTAAACATCATTAAACTATCACAAATTAAATTAAAAAGTAGAAAAAAGAAATTACAGTTCTTGTGGGTTAGTTAATATTTTACCAATTTGATCGGCATTTGCCATCATAACATGACCTTTTACCATTTCAGAGAATGGCAATTTAGTAGCAATAAGTGGTTTAATTTTTCCTCTTCCTGTCCAATAAATTATATCTTCTAGGTCTGATTTTGTTCCTTGTGTAGAACCTAATAGATTAGTGCCTCTAAAGAACAAATATCGAAGATCAATTGTTGAATCATAACCTGTAGTTGCACCAGTTGCAACTAATGTTCCACCCATCTTTAATAATGAGACCTCCTGAGGAAAAACTGCTTTTCCTATATGTTCAAATACCACATCTACGCCTTGTTTATTTGTTAGATTTCTAACTTTTTTGTGCCAATCGGGTTCTCTATGATTTACAACTTGGTCAGCTCCTAATTTCATACATGTGTCCATTTTTTCTTGATTTCCTGCAGTGGCAATAACGTCACAATTATACAATTTTGCAATTTGAATTCCTGCCATACCTACACCGCTAGTTCCACCCATGATTAGGACGGTTTGACCTGGTTTGATCTTTGCTCGTCCTACTAACATATGCCAAGCTGTCATTCCTACCATAGAAATAGCAGCTGCATCGTCAAATGAAACAGAATCAGGTATCTTTGCAACATTAACCTCCGGCAAATGAGTATATTGTGCAAATCCTCCCCATAATGGTCCAGTTTGAAATCCCCAAATATTTCTTTCATTACAATCGTATTCTCGTCCAGCAGTACACATTTCACAGATCCTACAACTGAGATTGGAATGTGACACAACCCTATCACCCGTCCTAAATTTTGTTACATCTTCTCCTACTTCAACAACAGGTCCTGCAACATCACTTCCGGAAATATGAGGCAAAGGAGTTTTAACTGGATCCCCCCAAATTGCCCACAAATCATTATAATTATAGGCTGCTGATTCCACTTTTATCAAAACTTCATTAGGCTTTAATTTTGGAGTATCGATATCTTCGATCTTAACTACTTGCATAGGATCTTTATTATATTCTCTAAAAACGGCTGCTTTCATGCTTTGGATTTGGAGTATAGACTTAATATAGTTAACTTGAAGTAAAGTAAAAATTTCCTTTATTGAGAGTTTTTTAAAATACAATTGTAATTTATTACTATAATAAGTGAAAGATTAGTATCATACAGAATTCTGACAGAACTCGTAAATCGATAATATTGGTTTTAATTAGTTAGTTTAATTCATTATCTTTTAAAATCGAATTCCAATTCTGAAGGGGAAATAATTCAAGTAAATCCTCTTTGGTGTCAAGGTCGAACCTAAGCTTGACTATATCTAATGATTCTATAGGAATTTTGAATTTAAAAGCTTCCTTTAAATGGTTCATGTAACTATTATCATCATAATGGGTCTTAATAACACCTGGAGGTTTTCTGAACAAGATATTTGTACCATCAAAGCGTTTGGATGGGCATATAATAATACACTTATGATATTTATTTGAAATAGTACAAATTTCATCTATTTCTTTAGCGGAAATAAATGGTAGATCCTGTGGAATTACAATGTTTGCATTTATACCATTATCAACACAATATTTGTCAGCTCGTATTACTGCTTTGTTAACACCATTGTCCGAATCTTTAATGAATTTTAGATTGTTTAAAGAAGAGTAGTTTTTAACTGCTTCATCACTAGAAACTATTACGATTTCGGAAATAAAATTAGATTTTTTTAACTCTTTTATTGTAGCATTCAAAAGATACATTGCAAGATTTTTTCTTTGTTGAGCAGTTAAAATAGTTGATAATCGAGATTTGGCTGAATGAAGACTTTTCATAGGAATAACAGCAGCGATTTTCATTGATAATTCATTACTCTCAAAATTAATCTTGCTAATCTCTTTTCTTCCTTTGCATTATTCATCAAAATATTGGTTTCCACAGAAGAAACACCAATTTTATTTATCTCTTTTGACATATCAGAGTCTGAATTATCTATAACTATTTTAGAAATTAACTGTGAATAAAATTTTGCTATTCCTTTGGCTGAAGATTCTATTCCTTTAGCCTTCAGGTATTTTCCAGCTGGTCCACTTATTGCTTTATTTCCTATAACTGGAGAGATTGCAATAACCCTTTCTCTTTGTTCAATCAGTTCTTCCTTCATTTGCGGTAGTGACAGAATGGGTGCAATACTCGAAATTGGATTAGCGGGAGCAATAATAATAATATCTGATGATCGGATGATTGTTAACGCATCTTTATTGCATTTTGCTCTTTTGCTGTTCTGATAATAAACATCTAATACTTTTGGTTTTGCTTTATTTTTTACCCAAAATTCTTGAATATTCATATCTCCTTTATTTGTAACTATTCTTGTTTCTACATGGCTATCAGAAACTGGAATGATTTTATTATTAATATTAAATTGATTACCTGCCATCCATTTTACTATTGTTGACAAGGATAAACCTTTTGAAAGCATTGTTGTTCTTATTAGATGAGTTATAAGGTCCTTGTCACCAATTTGAAACCATGTTTCTTTGCCTAATAATTTCATACAATTAAGATAGTAAAAAGTGTCCTTTCTAATTCCCCATCCACGCTCTTTATCAAGTATTCCCGCTAATCCATAAATACAGGTGTCAATGTCTGGACAGATATACATGTCATTAAACCAAAAATTGTCACCAATATTTGAGATAATTGTAAAGTCAGAGGTACAACTGGCTAGTCCGCGAATAATTTTTATGGAACCTGTCCCTCCTGCTAAGACTGTTATCAAATAATATTTTATTAGGAAATAATGATAATGTAAAATTTTCGATTATTATAATTTTTTTATAGTAGTAATTTTATCTTTTCTTCTTTTTAAGTACAATAAAAACAACAATAAGGTTATATTCGACAAAATGAGAGGTCAATTGTGAACAGAAGGGTAGTTTTATCCTGTTGGATAATAGGGTTGATTTTGATTCCTACTGCTATTTCTAAATCATTTGCTTCACAGATGGAAGTTTTTCTTTCACCCGAACGAGATGCCGGTGATCCAGTTTTTACTAGCATTAGGTTTGTCACTATAACATATGAACCTGGAAGTGACTTAGCTAAAATATTCAATGGAACAAACGATAGAATAACGTTTACTTTAAATTCTACTACTCAAGGTATGGATGAACTACAAAAATCTATTAATGAAGCTATATTAAAAGAGAAAAAAAGTCCTATCCAACTTTCTAATTCAAAGTTAGATTATACAGCACAAATAAGAGGAGATCAAGATAGGGCCCAAATATCATATAAGATAAAATTTGTACCACATATTACAAACTTTGTGCTTCCCTCCAACAGCACTACTCCAGCACTTGATCTTGATTGGAGAAGCGTTGTTGTACAAGGGCCTCTAACTGTAACTGTACCTGATTATGGTAAATTTGATATTAATTATCCTATTGGTCCGATTAAAGCACTCTTTCCGGCTGCGGCTGAAAAACTAATGTCGGTGGAAGAAAGTAAGAATATCTTTGAAACTCCTCTCCTTGATTATGAAGAAATAGGTTTCCCTATGGAAAGATGGCATTTTCTCTTTGATCCAACTGGAAGTCAAGCTTCTGCAGCAGGATCGGGATATTTAGAGGAAGGTGGATCTAAAGTAGTATCAGTGTTTTCGCTTGGTGAAAGTAGTTTCAGAGAAGGAACACATGCAGCTAAAGAAAGTTCGATATCTGCTAACATAGATGGTTCAGAGGTTAACATCAAATCATCTAATCCCCCACCCAGCGCGCAGATACAGATATCAGGCTTTGCACAAATCAAGAAAATAAACAATGCAGAAATTGCTTTTGTTAGTCCAAAAGGACCTTCAGGAACTGCTACTGCAACTGGAGGATTCCCAATACAGGTACTCTTGATTCTGGGAGGAATGATGGGTGCTGTTGCTATTCTTGTACTAATAAAAGCGAGAAAGCCATAGTTTATACAAGCCTTCTCAACAAGAATGGTGCACACATTCTTCAACTATAGTTTTTTATAGTTCTTTAGTTTTTTCGTATTTTGAAAGTATAATAGATATTTTTATAGTATATATCAAAATTGATCTGTTGCTGTAATTATTATATAAAAAGACTATAAATACAGATTCCATCTATTGCAAAATAGTACTTTTCTTAGACTAAATCTTTTGTTTCTATCACCAGAACAAATATGTTGTCATAGATAGATTCCTAATAAATATATAAAATTTGATTTTCACTTTACTCTGTCAGAGTTCTCGTAAAAATCTATCAAATAATCCATTCAAAAAATATACATCCATTTGCAATTTTTAAAAATAATTGCTCATTATTATTATTATTATTATTAGTAGTAGTAGTAGTAATATTCTAGGGACGAAGAAATTATTATAATGGTGATGTCTTGGATCCCTTACTAGTCTTCTCTTTAACTAGGAGGAACCTTTCTCCTAGATAAAATAAAAAATGCATCTTTAAAGAGGCAACAAATACAACAATGAGGGAAGAGAATATATGAAAAAAAGTTTTACAGAATCTATAAAAATTGAACATAAGATACTATAATATGATAGTCTAGTTTTATTTTATCACATAAACTATTGAATAAAAAATCTTATTCACCCAGTCAATTTGGAAAAGATGCAGAATTCATCATAGCTCTTTATCTTCTTTCCAAAGGATGGGAAGTTAAATTATCAAAAGGTAGTAGGGGTCCAGCGGATCTAATGGCAAAAAAAGATTTAATTTTGTTATATATACAAATAAAAGCGAGTTCAAAGTTACCTCGAATAAAAGGTTCAGCCATTACTAAACTAAAAAGCAAATCATTCACAGACGGTGCTCTGCCAGTTGTTGCTACGCTACAACCAATCTTCCCCTTTGCGGCTTCTGATAAAAAAATAATAAATAATGATTCTATAAATAATTTGTCGGTCAAGAAAAAAGATAAAATGAATTTCAAGATTTATTTTTATGACCTCTTGGATTGGAGTAACATGAATCTTTAGAGTTGGACAAATTGTAAATTTTATTTCAATTTTCCACAAGAGAGAGAGAGCAATAGTAATAGTAAGAGTAGTAGTAGTTATAGTAGTATCATTCTATTTTAACTTGAATCGATAATGGTTATTGAAAATATATTATTTACAATTCAGTAAGATTATCCTATATAGTATATTTTATACATTATATATTATTGTACAGGTAAAAAAAATATTTGTTCTATGACCTATGTTTTACTTATAGGTACTTGTATAGAGAGAATATACTATTAGTTAAAAGGCCCTTTTTTTGCAAGTCAATCACAAATATTAGAAATACTTTTCCAATATCTCATTTAAATCATGGACAAATTTATTGTAAGTCTCATTATTCTCCTTTTTTTCAAAGCTCACTTTACCTATCTGCTTAAGATTTTCTAATGATTTATCTAATTCAGCCAAACCAATTGTTGCTTTTGCTAATCTATTGGATAAAAAAAACATAGATGAAAGGATATAATTTACTTTATCCACTTCAAATTCTATGTCCTTAGAATAAGGAAAAATTTTATCTAGACTCTCCAATAATCCTTTTTTGCAATCTTCCAGGCATTCATTATTGTCACATTGTTCTGCTTTTTTTGACCATTCAGACATACATTCGATAAAAAGTTTGTTAAATTTAGTCATATTCGTTCCATCACCAAAATTGATTATTGGTAAACCCTATTAAATCCCTACTGGACCAGAATGCTTGTTCTTTCTATGGGACTCAAAGTGGGAAATGTCTTTAAATTCCTCTTGACACATTTCACAGATATATTTTTCTACTATTGTCTCTTCTGATTTTTCGGGTTTAGATTCTTCTAAATTATCAGAAGAGAGAGACTCATACTTTATTTTTTCTTTTTCAAAAGGTATTGAAAAAGAAGAATTTGATTTGCCACTAATTAAATTAGACGAGGGATTACTTTCATTTAAAAGTTCATAACCATGTTTTACTTCATCTTCGTTCAAATTTATGATAATTTTTGATTCCTGATCTAATATTTGAGTTATTGAATTAAGAGGAATATGAAATTCTTCATCTTTTAATACACCTTTTTTTAATACTATAAAATAATTGTTTTTCTTTTTATTATCAATTGCAATTACCTTTCCTAAATTCTTATTATCAGCAGTAACTGTTTCTAATCCTATAATCTTAGTGTCAGAAGGTTCTTCCATTACTAATTATACCGTTAATAATTTTAACGTATGATACATTATATAATACATTAGACTGTTATTTTTTTCCTCCCTATCTTTTTATGGTTCAATGGTATTTGTTATTATTTTACTAGAGATATTATCAAAAAAACAGACCGAGATGATTGTTCTTTCCTGAGTAATTTTAGAATGCTTATTAGAAGATTTTACTAACATGTGAAATTCATGAAGAATATCCATAAACATCAAAATCTATAAATAAATTTTACTTACAATAAGTAGTCCAGTATGGGAATTGTTTGAGAAAAAACAAAGGTAGTTCTTTATTTTAGTAGTTAATAAACTAATATCTTTTAGAATAAAATGAATATTATGCATAAAGATATATTGATTGTTTTGGAATCTATTGTCATCAATAACCATAGGCTCCATCTGCTGGCCTACATTGATTGCATAATAGTTTTTCTTTTCCATTTTCTTTTGAAGGGTTAACTTCCACGTTGGATGATCCACAACTTTCACATTTGCCTATCATTTTATAATTATATAGGATATATCAAATAAAAAGGATACATTTGTAGTATTTAGTATTATGGCATAACTACGCTATTACAGTTTAATATTAATAACCATTACCAATATGTTAAAGTGGTAACGGTACAATGGGAAATTGATTACTTTCTCCAGATAAATATATCTACAGTGAAACTTTTAAACTTATTATTTTTAATTTTTTATTATTATTATTTGTTTCAGAGATTTTTATTTTGGGACTTCTTAACATTTTACTAAATTGCTAATATAGATATCTTCTTCTTTTTTACAGATGTATTGGATTTGGTTACTAATCAAATAAGAGTTTACCAATATTATTACGAATTTTATCACATATACTATAAACCGATACGTTCATTCATTCATTTACTCAATCAATAAATATTTTGATGTACATACGATCATATGAGTTCAAATAAAGGAGAAAAATCAGACCAAATCCCAGGATCACAAGACTCTGGAGAAACAGCTGGAGTAGTAAGTGAACAGGGTGGTATTCCCGGTCAAAGAAAAGAGGTAAATGTTGAAAACTATGAACGGGTTGCATCAATAGGTCAAGTACTTAAGGATCTTGAATTTCCAGCAAATAAAGAAAAAATAGTCGAATTTGTAAAAAATAATGCTACAGATAAAGAATTACTACAAAAAATAGAACAACTACCAGATAAGGAATACAAAAACGTTTCCGAAGTTACACATGACGCAGGTCTAGTCTACTAAATAGTAGTATTAAATTTTATTTTAGTTTAGTTTACATACTATATTTTTTAATATTATTTCGCCAACTTTTTATTTAATAAAGTTTGAAATCATTATAAATCTATAAATAAAATCCAAACTAATTATAATTAGTTTCTAATATATGAAACTTATTTGAGTAATAGTATATTATTATTCAGGTTTTAAATAATAAATAATTTATGTAATAGATTGCTTAACTTAACTGCTTGACCCCACTGTTGTAAGTTTTGAAATTGTAAATTGGTCTACTATGTTACCCCTTTGATTTGTATCTGATATAGGATTATAATTTGGGTTTCTCTCATTTGCATAAAAAGTCCCCACCAATGCCTTATCACCCTTGATATCAATATTCAAAAATCCAAACTGAGTATCATCTTGTTTTGCAACAAATGGAGCTTGTTGTGTAATATCGTAATGTGATCTGCCAGCAGCTCCACTTATTAGATAAATAACTCCATATTTGTCATCTTTATAATTACTATGATCTTTTTTTGATATGATAGGAGCGGAACTATCAGAGGGATTATAGATTAGTGGATATGTCCTTTGATAGTTGTGATTATCTCCGCTAAATACTAAATCAACATTATATTTGTCAAATAAAGGATGAAAAACATCTCTGATTGTGGAATCCGCAGGATGTTTGGACGGAGAAGTATAAAGTGGGATATGTTCTATAACAAATATCCAATCAATGTTCGGGTCATTATAAGCATTTGCTAGGTCATTTACGACAAATCTATACTGAGGAGAATTAGGGCCATATGCAACATACGGATCAATAGCAATGAAATGAACATTATGTAAGTTGAAAGAATAATACGTATTTGTCATACCTAATGGTTTCAGATAATCATTAATCGCCCCTGTTTTTCCACCAGCAGTATCATCATAGTCATGGTCCCCCATTGATATTGTTGTTTTATCTTTGAACGGTGCAATAATATCCATCCAACATGCAGCAGATCCTTTATAGCTTAGATCACCGCCTGCAATTACAAGATCAGGGTCATGAGATTGGATGTTATTCGCAGTTTGCTCTGCATCTCCTTTACATCCCCAATCTGATGCTACTGCAATATTAAAACTGTCG
>DATDKD010000071.1:0-3490 GCA_036520175.1 Nitrososphaeraceae archaeon | reverse complement strand
AGAATATTTGATTCCTGATGTGTATTTGTTTGTCGCACCTCTAATTTTTTTTCTTTTTACGCTAAAAGATATGTTTAGAATTAGGGACTATCCAAATGAAACTTTACTCAAGTATAGGGACATGTCTAGAAATTTTCTTTTTATTTCTATCATAATTTCATTATCATATCTAACTGAAATATATGCAACTGGTTTTCAATCATTCGGATCCCTCCCATTCTATAGGGACTTGATATTTGCATATTTGACACTTGCACTTATTGTTGTCTACAGGGTAATGAGATGGAGGCAATTCAATGTTACCGTTGCAGATTCCTGAGACTGTGAATTAATGATGGTAGCATTCTCTAATTAGCAGTGCATTTTTGTTTCATGACCAGTATCTGCAAGAACTACTTTATTCACAGTTACAATTTTTGTAATGATCCTGCAGTTGAATCAATAATTGCCTAAAAAATAAAAATAATGAAATAAAG
Source organism: Nitrososphaeraceae archaeon (assembly GCA_036520175.1). Lineage (GTDB taxonomy): Archaea > Thermoproteota > Nitrososphaeria > Nitrososphaerales > Nitrososphaeraceae > TH1177. The sequence goes on along the minus strand of DATDKD010000071.1, from coordinate 3,014 downwards.
AAAGAAAAAATAATCGAGAAAATAATGCAAAAACATAAAAAATCAAACCAGTTTAATTGCAGCTAGCCATATGACGATTCCTTTGGAAAATAGATACTGAGTAATTTTTTCCTTCCGAATTGACTTGATGAAGATAATTAATATCATTAGATCATATACTCTGTTTATTGTGATTCTATTGACTTGATGATAATTCCTAGTGCTTACCTTACCTCTATTTATAAAGAGGGAATTAATAAGCGTACTATATACCATGCAAAAGGTTATCTTTACCGACATTGATGGAACATTACTAGATTCTTATTTACCCGATATAAAGAAAGCGAAAAAATTAGTCGAAAAGACTTTGCAGAATGGCATTCATTTAATATTATGTTCCTCAAAAACAGAACTAGAACAAAATATAATCAGATCGAAAATAGATTTGCATGAACCATTTATAGTAGAAAATGGTGGGGCTACAATAATCCCTGTAGGCTATTTTAATAAAGGTAAAATTATACATTCAAAGAAATTTGGAAAAAACTATATAATTAAAACGGGCGGTCCTGCATACAGAATCAGATCTCTGCTAAATAAAATTAGGACCAAACATGACATAAATTTCAAAGGGGTGTCTGACCTGAATATAACAGAACTTTCAAAGATTACCGGATTGCCTCAAGAATATGCGAAAAGAATGATGAAAAGGAAATATAGTGAAACAATAGTTCAAATAGATAATAACGACATCCCTAAATTCGAAAATATTCTAGAAAAAGTAGGATTAAAAATGATACCAGGTGGACAATATTTTGATATTACACTAGGTAACGATAAGGGAACAGCTGTCAAAATACTAATAGATATTTTTCGTAAAGAATATGAAAATAATGCTATTTTCTTTGGTATTGGTGATAGTAAAAATGATGAATCCATGCTATCTCTAATGAACCTTCCGATACTCGTTCAGAAGGCCAATGGTAGTTGGCAAAATCTTCAAATAGGTAACTTACAGAAGGTGAAAGGAATGGGTCCAAACGGTTGGGAAATTGCACTTGAAATTATTCTCAAATATTAATCCTCAGTATGTGGACATTTTAGTCTATATCATTGTATATTTTCGAGCTTATGTTCATTTTTGAATTTTGAGTTTAATCAAATTCTGTCCACCTATCTTTGTTACTTCAATCAAGTCTTCTCGCTCCAGACGCTTAATTAGTCTCCAAAGACTCGTTTTGGGCAGTATAAACTTATTCCTAATCTCTCCTTCAAATGCTGCGCCCTCCTTTTCAGAAATAAAAAACAGTATTTCCCTCTCTTCTGGTTTTAGGTTTCCTTTTTGTTTTACAACATCGGCAACTAATCTATGGAGATCTGATTGAGTAGAACTATCGATCTTTATCTGTTCTTTGATAGGAGATTGTTTTTCAGTAAGATTATTTTCTTTCAAAGTATTAGGTGTCAAATCGTTGTCCAATGTATCTTTTTTGAACCTAGTTGACTGTAAGTGCGGGATAATTTTAGTTCTATACTTTACAATGATGAAAAATCCAACTGAAGCTGCGAGCGGAATTAAGAATAAAAATGCAGATGAACTTGAACTCGGTGATATTTGTTCTTTCTTCGTCACATCAAGACTATTTACAGCTAAAGTAGCATATTCCAGAGCCTTAGGATAATTTCCTTGAGAAAATTCAAAATTTGACTTTGAGATAAATTCCGATGCTTGTGATGCATCAGTATTCATGGCTTGTGCATCCTCTACCTTACGAGTGGCGTTACTTATCATATCCTTGGAAGCTTCAAATGACTCTGCAACACTTCTTGAGATATCACTGGCGTTATTTGCAAGTCGTTCTGCCTCAATAAAATTACTTTGATTCACTGCAGTTTTGGCCGTATTTAGAATACTCTTGACCTCATCTAGGTTAATTCCAACGTGTTCACTTTCTGCTTTTGCCAAGTCCAGTTCTGCGGAACTTATAGATATTATGGCTTGTTCTCGTGTTCCTGCATAGCCAATAACGTAATCTATAGAAATCATCCCCTTATCAAATGATAATAAATTCTGTCCACCCAATTTTCTTATTAGTGATGGTGATTGTTCTCCCAAATTCGTCACTACTGCATCATTTGGTAATTTTACCGTAAATGGAAAAGCTGAATCTATAAAAAAGCTCCATTCCCTTTCCTGTTTGTTAACAAGACCGGGAGTTTGGTAGGTTATTCTTAATTGTGATTCATTTTGTGTATTGATCTTTATTTCATTGGTTACAGAGTTGAATGTATATCCCAAGTATTTTGATAGATAGTTTTTCACCAAAATATCACTAATGTTGCCTCCTATTAACGGTAACGTAATTTCGTTAGTATTGTTTTTCAATCTAAGATCATATTGCACAATAGAATCTCCATTTGACAAAATACCAATAAATATTGAGTTAACTTGGTATTGAACTTGGGATAGTACTTTATTAAAAATAGTCCCAGATAAGAAAATAAAAAATACTAGAATAATTGATAACGCAAAAAATTTCAATATTGAAACAACCCCGCTAAGCAGAAAGACCTTTCAGTATCTAAATTATCGATATTTTGGTCAAGACATAACTTTAATCCACCATAGCATTCCCAAATCATAAAGAGTTTAAGATTAATATTCATATGATTTGTTATTTTATATTATTGATGTCCAGATATTTTTTTAGATCACTTTTTGAATACGAATCGATCCACTTAAATTTTCTCTGTAGAGTGCTCGTATAAATTTTTGTCCAATCTAAATTTACATATTCGCACCACGATTTAAAAACACGTGGGTCAATATAGTTTCTTAGTGAAGTACCAAGATTGTAATCTTTAGTCTCCTGCTGAAGTCGTAATTGGAATTCCAGTTTTTCCAGTCGTTGTCCCTTCTTTAGTTTCTGTAGCTCTGTCTTCCATTTTTTATCCTTCAATTCAAGCTCTATTTGTTTAATTTTTTCTTTTTTGTTAGCTACAGATTGTTCAAATTTCTCCCATGACTTTTTACT
>DATDKD010000070.1:0-15861 GCA_036520175.1 Nitrososphaeraceae archaeon | reverse complement strand
GATAACTTTAAGCTAATATTATGTCCTCCAATCCGACCAAATGCAATAGCCGAGAATCTGAAACTTTGATTTTTAACAACAAAATACCCAGTCAATTTACTTGCAACTTCTCCTCCTGAAGAATTATTTATAAAGACATCGACTTTAAGATTATCATTATCTCCAAATCCGTACATGATTATAACTCTTTTGTAATTTCAATGCTCCGATTTATATTGTTTTCAACAAGAAAATTCCACCAATCATTATCAATTATATGGTAATTTTTTACATTTGTAATAATAATTGTCTCATCATCGGTATCAAAGAATTTGAATATTCCTTCTTCCAAAATTTTAATTAGTTTCCATCTGTCTTTACCAAAACGATTTCTATTCACAGCAACGGCCCATTTTTTTCCTTTTTCTATTTTTGGCATACCAATATCCTCCGCTATATCTAAAATTCCTAACCTTTTTTCTTCACAGAAAAGTTCCTTTGTGATAACGCTCCTCCAGACATCTATTGCACCTATATTTTTACCATTCTCATTTATATTAATGACACCAAAATAAACGATCTTGTCATTTGCTTCCTTATCATTTTCAATCATAGAAAATTACATTTTTATTTTTCCTTATTTAGTTCTTGCAGCCTCAAATGGTTGTTCGAGTATTATTGCAAGATTATCAATCATGGCATTTTTTCTCCAAGGCACATCCTTTTCCAAACATAATCTTTTATATCTATTTATTATAGCAAATCTAGGATGAAAGGATTCAAATAAATTTTTTGAAAATTCAATAATCATATTTTTATTAATTAATGATTCTATAATCTCTCTACAATGCGATTTATCTAAATTCAACTCTATTGAAATCTGGTCTATCTTCAACATACCTTGGCTTATTATAAGCAAAAATATTTGAGTTTCTACATTGGAAAGTTGAAGATCTTTAGTGAATATATTGTAATAATTCGCATTTAATAACAATATAAGATTTGTTCTTTAACCTCAAATAAATATTTCTTATTCAAATACAAGAGCATTATATGTATAATACCTGAAATTATAAATTTTTTAAAAATTTATAGCCCTCAGTGAGGATTTCCTTAGACTTTTTATATGTAAGCCTTTTTAAAGCGATTTCATAAGGATCCCATTCGAAATTCGTATGCTCTGATGACAATACAACATCTTTTGTATATGTCCTCGCTAAACGATATACTACTTTTTTGGAGATCAACTGATTATCACGTACATAGTTATATGATATCTCTTTCTCAAAACCATCGATAAAAGTAACATCGCTAATACCAGTCTCTTCTTTAATTTCTCTTCTCATAGTGTCAATATGATTTTCCCCTCTTTCTTTATTTCCTTTTGGAAAATCCCAATGCCCACTGAAATAATGTAAAAGAAGAAATATCATTTGTTGAGTATCAATAAAATAGACTAATGCTCCACAAGAAAATTCGCTTGTCACAAAATCACCATCCCAAATTCAGACTACTGTATGCCATCATTCTGAAGATTCAGTAGGAGAGAATTGCTCGGCAAATTGAGGAGGTAAGTAATCATGTATATTCAACCATTCCTCTTCATCCATAAAGTAGCTACAATACCATTTTTTCAAATGAGGATCATAAAAACCATGTTGATGCATTTGATAATTAGAGATTTAATACGTTATTTTTAGTTATTACTTTATTTTCCAAATCTCCTTATACGATTTTGATAAGTCCTTATAGCACGCATAAAATCAATCTTCCTGAACTCTGGCCAAAAAACATCCATAAATACCAATTCGCTATAGGCGCTTTGCCAAAGTAAAAAACCACTTAATCTTTTTTCCCCAGAAGTTCGAAGAATTAAGTCTGGATCCGATTGTGGAAGATGAGAAGTATAGAGACATGATTCAATGATCTTTTTATTAATATCATTAACTTTTAATGTGCCCGCACTAACCAAAGAAGCTATTTTTTTAATAGCATCTACTAATTCTTGTTGTCCACCATATGCCACAGCTATATTTAAAAACATTGAATTGTATGAGGAGGTTTCTTCTTCTAAGATTTTTAGTATTTGTTGTAATTTTTTAGGCAATAATTCTATATTACCTATAGCTTTAATTTTCATCTTTCTTTTATGAATGCGGTTATCATCTCTAAGTTTTGATAATTTTTTACTCAGTAAATCGTAAATATTAGTTAATTCCTCATTTTCTCTTTCTAGGTTTTCGTTCGAAAGTACATAAACAGTAGTAATTTTTATTTCTAAATCATATATCCAGTTTAACAATTCTTCTGCTTTCTCCGCACCTATATAGTGAGCTTTATCAATTCCAAAAAAATGATATTTAGCCCATCTTCTATTTCCGTCTAAGATAATAGCAACATGCTTTGGTAAGGGATCTCTTGATATTTGAGACTCCAACCAGCGTTCATAAATTTTATAAAAACCGGATAATCTAAATAGTAATTCAAACAAAACTTGACTAGAAAAATTTATCATTTTCATTTAATATTTTTCTTTAAATCATAAAGTGTTTAATACTTATTTATTTTATTTTCTCGATTACTAATTCTTAAGGGATTCTCCGCCTTTTCTATTTCTATAATATTGATATAGAAATGTGGCTGCAACCAATGTTGTAGCTAATCCAATTAATAATGAAGAAATAAGATTAAAAGGACTCGTTCCTTCTGTCAATACTGACGTAAATTGTAAGAGTGGGTAGTATAATAAAATCAAAATGACAAGTCGTAAAATATCTGACATAGTTTTGATACTTCCCCTAAACCAATTACTTAATAAAGTACCAGATAATATCGTTCCAATACCGATCCACAATAGCAAAATAGTACCTCTAATAAAACTTCCAACTATCTCTTTGTTGGTAAAAATTTGAAAATTTGTCATATCTTCCCTAACGATTCCCTCTGGTATATGGGAAAGACCATTCACTATAGATACTACTATTATTAATAATCCTGAAACCAAAGAAAAGATCCTTATAAAACTTGTAGGAGTTGGCTTACCAAGTGCACTTAGTGCCTTATCGATGTCAAATGCACGTATGATAAACGCGCAACCCAAAATGCTTAGAACCAAGGCAATGGCTTCCCTTGTCAACCCAAAAATGGTAGATATTCCACTTGCTACCAATAATGCACCTGGAACTCCAAGGAAGAATTTTGAATATCTAGAATCATAAACCAACATCTTGATATATTTAGCAAATATTGCATAAGAATACTCGACACTTCTACTATGTTTAATCACTATTCGTTGTACAGATATTATTGGCACCATAGATTGAATTACAGGAACCACAGTCTCATCATCTTCACCATCAGAAACAATTACAGAAGCGTCAGCTTTTAATTTATCCACAATATACTTTATTTCAGAACCGATTTTTTCGTCTCCTTCTACCCCTCTATTATATCGTCCTGCAACGAGTGCAACTTCTACATTATAGCCTCTTTTCAAGAGATCCTCATACGTTTTTACGGCTGCAAATATGGCATTCGCATCAGAATCTTCAGGATCTTCAATTGCTAAACGAATACCAGCATTGATACAGGAATCCCTCCCAATTACAGGAGTATCAATACCACCTTTAGATCCTATGTCATCATCTCGATCAATACATAGGACAATTATACAGTTAAAGCTCTTATTTTGTCTAGCGATTAAATCTCTTATGGATAGATTCTCTACATTATTACCATTTGACAAAAGAGGACCTCTTTATTTTATCAATTTTCACATTAATTAATTTATCTAATAATAGTTAAAATTAATCTTGATTCTAATATTGAAAATTAAATAATTAAATTTTAGAAAAATGATTAAGTTAACGAGGTAAAAAAAATTATAATAAATTTTATCTAATCAATTATAAGTTCTAATGTGATTATGTAAGCAAATAAGAAGGTATCTGGAAATAACTCCATTAGTTAATGTAATGCAGTATCTACATATACTGGAGATCATTATCTTCTTTCCATAAATTTATCCTTTGATGAAACCAAGGATAGAAACTTGTATTCTTATCTTCAAATTGTTTCTTAATTATTTTGGCAATTGTTTTAGATACCTGCCCTGGTTCACCATAAATTTCCTTTTTATTCTTTGACTTTATTCCAAAATCTTCAAATTTATCATACAAATGATTCACCATTGAGGTTATCCATTCAGAATTTATTGGAGGAATCAGTAAGTTACTTTTAGCATCAAAAATAGTTTCAGGTCTGTCGGTGTTTAACCTTATAGTAAGAGATAATACATTCTTGAAATATAATAATTCCTCTTGCATAGAACCGGAATCTGTCATCTCCGCCCAACATCTTCCACTATCTAAGAACTCTATTACTTGCCCATATTCTTTCCATAAAGGAGTAATTAAGAATTTTTGAGGAAATTCTTCTGCTAGTAATCTAACCTTTTCTTCGAGACCATAAAATTTCAATGCAGACTTTGTAGCATTGAGCATAACTAATACAACCTTGTGATCTGAATATTTTACAATATTAACTAGTCCATGGATTATTGACTTAAACCGATGTTCAGTTAGATTTTCCCTTCTATGTATATCCATTCTTATCCATTTTCCTTTTTCTAACTCTGGATATAATTCAAAGATACTTTGGGATACTTTTTGTTTCCTTTTTAAATATATCGCATCTACAACTGAATTACCCACAACGTGTACAAATTCATCAGGGTAACCTTCTTTAACAAGATTATCTTTATTCAATTGAGTAGGAGCAAAAAAATACTGTGTTCCTGCAGAGCAGATCCAAGTATCTATTTGTTCTGGAAATGGTTCTTCTCGTGCGATAAACCACTTTCCATCAAATTGTTCTTGAATATATTTTTCTATTAGATCTAATGTGGGTTCTTGTGTAATTTTTAATTTTTTCATAATTTCAGGGCTCATCGATCTTAATCCTGCCTCGTTTTGAGCTACCTTTTGGCCCATTCCAAAAACCCAAGCTAATGGAGCTATTCCTGCAACTAAGGTGTCGCCATGAACGACTGGAAGTAATTTTGAGGTAGAACCAAATTCTTCTTTACAAAATCTCCCAAAAGAACCAAACTTGAGAATCAATTCACTGGCTTTTTCCATAAGATCCCCTCTTATCTGCAAATCACAACCAACCGATTCCTCTAATTTAAATTCCTTAATTCCAAAACCTAAAATATCATCAAAATGCTGACCAGTATCTATAACAAATACGGGAAGTTTTTCTCTTTTTGCCTCAACAACTAAGGGAGCTTGTTTATAGAAATCTGGCTTAGTACCGATAACTACCGAAAGTATTGGACTATTTTCTAATTTTGCTGTATTAAAAATATCTCTTAATAATGTACTGTTTATGTTGATAGGTAAATTTTGTTTTGATATCTCAATCTTTTCGATATTTGTAGTCCTCAATTAAATCTCCCTGTTTTTAATTCCTTTGTTAGTTTTTAAATAAACAATAGATCCAATAATAAGTATTGCTATTCCTCCAAGTATAAAAGTATAAGGAACGATGAGAAGAATAGGGTGAAAAAATTCACTATTTACTTTAGAAGTAAGCGAAAGAGAAACCACCATTCCTATGATTAAAACGATTCCAGTAAACGACAAGAGCATTCCACTCAATCTATTACCATAGTTTTTTGATAAACCAAATGATATACCAGCTAAGATAATGGAAGGAGCACCAGAAATCGATAGTGCTTTAATAACCACGCCACGAACATCTACAAACCTCTCGGGTCCTTTTCCTTCACTACCGATTAAAAAATTATAAAAAGAAAGAACTAACAAAACAAACATCATTGCTAATCCTAGCGATGCTATTGACAACCAAGTCTCGAGGCCCAATCTATTTTTCAATATATCTATTCAACTCCGACTATCTTTGCAATTTCTTTTCGTGCTGCTGCACCCAATTTCATGGCGGCTGTTTCTGGTAAAATACTATTTACGAAAACACCAAACCCTTTTTCCAATCCTGTAAGATCATTGATATGTGGATAAATTTCAATATGCCAATGAAATTGTCTGCTATTTTTCTTTTCTGGTGAGAGCTGAAAAATTAGATTAAAAGAGGGATTGTTTAATACTTGCGACATTCCTCCTAGTGTAGATCTTAAAATCATGGCGAGGTCAAATATTTCTTTCTGAGATATCTTTGTTAAAGTTGTAGAATGTTTTTTGGGATAAATTGCAAACTCATAAGGATAAATCGAAGCCCATGGACAAAATGCAATAAAATTATCTGTAGCAAGTATTTGTCTAGGTCCCTCTAGTTCGGTAGAAATCGCAATACACGAAGGACAATTTCCATTTTCATTAACATATCGATGTGAGAGTAATGCCTTGGATTCAATAAAAGGAGGAACTTCTGAAAAAGTAACAATATCAAGATGAGGATGATCAATTTTTGTTCCACACTTATTTCCATTATTTATGTAAACAGAAACATACGTAACTTTTTTCTGAGAATATAGCCATCTTATTCTATCCTGTAAAACTAAAAGAACATTACACCATTGCTCCACTGAGATTTTGGAGAAGCTATCACTGTGATTGGGTGTTGCTACTAGAATCTGATGATAGCCATAAGCTGGTTCACTATAGAGAGGCTTATCAGTATATAGAGTAGAATTACTTTGAATTATGATAGGGGTATTACTATTGAAGACTCTTACACTCCAATCTTTAACTATGTTTCCTTCAGAGTCAGATAATCGCTGGAGAATTCCACTTTTAATAACTAATGACACTATTGAGGAAGGCGTATAATTTTCGTTGCCTGGACAATATGGACAAATTGTATTTGAAGAATTATCCTTTTTTATTTCATCTAAATTACTTGGATAGATTACAAATTTATCCATGACATAATCCTTTCTTAATTCTCCCAAGGTAATTCTTTTAAACGTCATGGTTTCCTTTAATTAAAGGTTCTGAATAATTTAATTTTATTACTCTCTTCATGGTAAAAGATATTTTCAACTAATTTATTGAAAACTATTTACTCCTTTGTAATTAACTTAACTACTAAACATTTAACTTGTTTTTTTTTTACAATCAATAAGTTTAAAATATAGCTGATATCTTGATAAAATATTATGACATTGCCAAAAGGTTTTGGATCAAATATAAGTCAAAATGGAAAAAGAAATTTCAATGATTGGTGGAATTCTGTACCTGCAGATTTAAAGCAAAAAGCTAGGAAAGGAGATGAAAATAATAAACCTTTATTGAACCAGGTAAACTATGTACTTTTACATCTTCATTTAGCAGGGAAACATGATGCTAAACCCTCTCATGAAGAACTTAAGGATTGGCTTCATAGTGGCCAAGTTGATGTATTACGAAAGTAATATAAGTTTCTCTTCTTAATTTTTTTCTCAAAGTTAATATTCACTATCTATCTCAATTTTAAGGATGCGCCCATTTTAACATTCAAGACTTGTCTGAAGAAAATTAATTCAAACTTCGTTGACTAAAAAAATATAAATTCACTCTAAGCCTAGATAAAAAAAAGAATTACAATAAACAATTACCATTATTCAAAAAAATTATCTAAATTCTTCTTCTAATACTTTCTTCTTTTTACTTAATTCAAATATCTTATCAGTATGCAAAAGAGCTTTTTTCCTTGGTCTTTTAAAAAGGAGTGACTGAACCAGAAGATGGTTTTCAGGAATCACCATTCCTGTTTGATCATCAGAATAGGAAATTTTTAGGATATCATCTTGGCTTCTCATCACTTCTTGGTGAATATGAACCATGTTAGTATCACCATGAAGAAATCCCATCTCGAGAGCCTTTTTTCTTATATCTGCAGTTCCCTTTGCAGAATTTAAAATTGATACACCAAATTCATTTTCGAAAATCTCCAAGACTTCGTTTTTACTAGGTGCGTTATCTTTAAATCTTATTGACATTTGATGTAAATGCATCATTCTTGATGGGACCTTATAGGCATCTACAAAGAGGTTTATGTTAGGTATAAAATCTTTCACATCCTCTTGATGATGTGGATTCTTATCCCATTGTATTGAATCCTTGACATCATTTAAATCTTCTAAATCTGCCCATCGTCTAATCAATGTGACATCGTATCTCCTAATTCTATCACCAAAGTGGTCAATTAAAGGTTGGATTACTCTTCCCATTCCAGAGACGTTACAACTTCCCTGAATAACGTAAGACTTTCCCACTACCTTGTTATAATTAACTCTAGAGTTGTGAATAATATCAGCAACAGAATATTTACCTTCTCTATCTTCTCCACCTTGAAATATAGCCTTTTTTTTCATGGGTAAATAAAATTTTCGTTTATTTTCGTATCCCAAGCCTTCCTTTGATGCATCTATTACAATATCACTCTGTTGGATAGCATCTTCAAGAAAACCAGTAAACTCCAATTTATTATTTTTGAATTCTTGTTCCATAGATCGTGGAATAAAAACTTTATATCCTTTGGATATTGCTTCTATTGCTCTTTCATCAGGTTTATATTTCGCTATACCAACCAAATCTACTTCTCTGTCTAAATCAAACGCTGTAGCTAGTCTTCTTCCGATATTGCCATAACCATTAATGAATAATTTAACCATTTCAACCACTAAAATCGTCTTAATTTATTCCATTAAAAGTATAATATATTTTTATTTTGACTTTCTAATAATTTGAAATGTTTAAATGGACTGTACCTATTAATAATTTCTAATCTAAATGAAGATTTTGATTATTGATAATTATGATTCTTTTGTTTATAACATTGCACAATCACTTGGGCAACTTAATATTACAACGTACGTTTACAGAAATGACAATATTACTCTTAGTAAAATAAAAAAGTTGGGTATAGATGCAATAATAATATCACCAGGACCTGGAAATCCAGAAGATAAGAAATACTTTGGAATTTGCAATAATATTATAAAAAACTTAGGAAAAGAAATCCCACTTTTAGGTATATGCTTAGGACACCAAGGAATAGTATCAGCATTCGGTGGGAAAATCACAAATGCAGGTATCACCAGGCATGGCAAAACAAGTGAAATATATTACAAGTTTGATCCCTTATTTGAAGACGTCAAAAATCCTTTTCTCGCTACCCGTTATCATTCTCTAATAGCTGATAAAAAAACATTTCCTAAATGCCTAGAAATAACAGCGAATTCATTAGATGATAATGAGATTATGGCTATAGCTCATAAAAAATATCCTATTAAAGGAGTTCAATTTCATCCTGAATCAATATTAACTGGTGAAGGATTAAAAATCTTAAACAATTTTCTTTCATTTATAAAAAAATGATGAATACAGAACTTAATATTAGAGACATATTAAATAAAATCTCTTCTAAAAAAAATTTAACTTATAATGAAGCTATACTGATTTTCAAAAATATCGTTGAAGGTCGAATTCAAGACTATGATTCCACTTCTATTCTCAAGGAGATTTCAGTGAAAGGTGAGACAGGAGCGGAAATACTTGCAATGATTCAAATTATTAAGGAACATTCTATAAAAATCCGTCCGCAACTCAAAAATAATTTATTTGATATTTGCGGTACTGGAGGCTCTAAAATCAAAACATTTAACATCAGTACTGCATCTGCAATTGTTGCTGCTGCTGCTGGTTGTAATATAGCAAAACATGGTAATAGAGCAGTTTCGGGTATATGCGGAAGTGCGGATTTTTTGGAATATATTGGTTTAAACTTAAGCAATCCACCACATATTGTATCTAGTTGTATTGAAGAATTGGGTATAGGTTTTTTGTTTGCTCCCTTGTTTCATCCTGTATTAAAAAACGTTGCGAAATTAAGAAAGGAAATAGGTATGAAAACAATCTTTAATATTGCTGCACCATTATGTAATCCATGTGTTAACTTACGTGGCCAAGTCATAGGTATATATGATTCTTCATTATTACAAAAATTTTCTGAAGTTACAAAAAAACTAAATAGAAATTTTATACTTATTAATTCAAATGATGGTCTTGATGAATTATCGACTACTTCCATAAATGAGATAATTCATGTTAACCGAGGAGAAATCAGCAAATTTAATCTAAATCCACGGGATGTTGGAATACCATTTGCATCACTAAATAGTATAACTATTAAAAATAAGGCAGAGTCAATAGAACTCACTCTAAAATCTATTTATGGGTTGGCTCGCAAAGAAATCGAAGATATCGTAGCTTTGAATTCCTCACCTGTATTAGTTCTTTCTGAAATCGCTGAAAACCTTGAAGAAGGAATTGATATATCTCGGTCAGTAATTAGAGAAGGAAAAGCTAAAAAGAAATTAGTAGATCTAATTACTTTTTGTGGAAATAAAGAGAGATTATCTCAAATCGAAAAGAATTTAGATCTGAGTTAAAATTTCAAGGGGTACTATAACTACAATACCACATTACTTTAGCGATTATTCAAACATTTATGTTTAAATATTACTACAAAATAATTCACATATAAAGTAATTGTTATTCAGATAAGAACTTACAATCAGAATTTGCCTTGTAATAGTAGGCAGTATGAACTGGTACAATAAACACAGAATTCAGTAATTGGTTTTTCTCTAATTTCAAATAAAAATTTTATTTGGAAATCCACATATAAAATCAAAATAAATAAAAACTCTGCACTATACTAGGTAAAAGTTAAATAGTCATAAACTAAAGTAATTCTGCTCTAATGCAAATGATTATATAAGTTTATAAAAATATGATACGACATTGAGCTTCCAATTCACTATATTAGAAGATAAATTGAACCTCCTCTTAAATAGGAGAGAATTAAAAATTTTTTTGAAGAGTGCGGCCGGAAAAATAAGTAAAATTGAGTTAGTCAAAATAATAGCAAAAAATTTTAATGAAGATGAAAAAAAAATATTTCCTATTTCATTAGCTGGCGAAAAAGGAAAAACTAACATTACCGCTACTCTTTTTATCTATGAAAATGATGAAATTGCTAAAAAACATCTTCCAAAGTATAGGATACTTCGAAAATTATCAAAAGAAGATAGAAAGAAACTAATTGATGAAGAAAAGGCTGCAAAATTGAAAGCCAGACAAACATCTAAAGCAGATGCTAAATAATAATGGTGATATGAATGACAGATAAAAAAAATGAGAAGGATTCTCAAGTTTACAAGTTCTACAAAATAGACGGTAATTCTATAGAACGTATAAAAAGAGATTGTCCGAGATGCGGAAAGGGAGTATTCATGGCTGTTCATAAAGACAGACTAACTTGTGGCAAATGTGGATTTACTGAATTTAATAAAAAAAAAATATAATCTAAAAACTCTATTTATTATCTATAATTAGTGTTGTCTAGAATTGCTAATTTTTCTTTCAAATCCGAATTAATAGAAAAATTCATTATGGATTTTATTGGAATTTTGATATTATTATCTTTTATAGTAAGTTTTGTGATAGGAAGGCCCTCCTTAATCCATTGTTGTATTACTTTATTTTGTAAACTAGTATCATTAAAGCCGTCTTCAAATTTCTCTCTAATATTCCTCAGAAATGTGTTATCATTACCAAATACTCTGTTTGCATCAAGAAGATGTGTCATGTCTTCATAAATTCCTTGATAAATATTATCAATTTGGTCATCAGATACGATTTCCATTCTAGTTATCTTGGATAAAAAATGTAGATAGTGTAAAAATTCGTGACCAAGTATCGCAAAGATAGAACTTTTTTGTCCATAAGCAATTAAAGGAGCACTAATTTGAACTACAATATCCAATTTTCCTTCAATGTCTACAATTGGGATAGTCCTAGCATACAATATGCCATATTCTGAAAATTCAATTTCTGAATATGAAACAATTAGATTAGGTTCTATATAAAAATAGGGAAATTTTATATTAGTAATACTTTCGATCTGTTTTATACCTGCTTTCACAATTGAAAATTTTTTTATTATCAAATTATAAAGGTGATTAGAAATTTTATGGTCAAAATTGGCCGATTTGACTTTGTCTAGTGGATGAACATCCATTAATAATAGAAACTACCTATTTTTGTATAAAAAAATTACGAAAGTGAAATGTCCATAATATCGAATTTTAAACATTCACATTGATTTTGAAGTGCTAATGAAATATTTGGATTTATAAAGTTTCGACCTTCGATAAATTGTCTTAAGAAAAGACCACTATCACATTCTACATTAATTATGAAATGATATGAGTCAAGTTTTTTAAATCCAATACGATAGATTTTTTTAGAGAATATTTTTGACTTGTACCGGTATCTTATAATGGAATTATTTAATTTCTGTAAATTAATAAAGTGAATTTTATTTATAGGATTAGATGTTTTTATAAATATTCGATTTTTAATTCGAAAATTCCTTTTAACATTTTCTAAGTAATCTTTTTTTTCTATAATTTTGAACGATATTCCATTCCTCGTAAAAACCTTGTTCATTTTAATTGTCCTTTTCCGTGGATTAATTAGTTGGACCAAAAATAAGCGTCCTTTTCCTAATACTTGACTATTATCATCTTCACTACCATACCACGAGAAAACCATTCTATCTGATCTAATACAATCTGATAAAGTTTTTTGTATTATTGTTTGAATTGTTTGATTTTTCGATATAATAGATTCATGATTATTATTTGTATTATTCTTTAAAACTTTTTTTTCTCTTTGAGCCATAAATTTTTTCTTATTATATCTACCCAGTAAATACAAAGAACGAGATAAAACCTTAATAGAATAATCATTGTTATCAGAAATAAATAAATTAATTTTAATATCAGGATTGATGATGTTCAGTTTCTTTTTGGATAGAGATTTAAATTTGTCCCTAATATTAAAATTAAAAGATGATTTTATATCTTCTATACCTTTTAATTTATAATGTGACCTAATCGAGTCTTCTATATCAAACATATAATATGGTAGTGTAGTTCCTATTGTAAATGAGCGATAGTTATAATTTTCTTCAAAATGAATCATTTCGAACATTTTATGTACAATTTCATTAATCTTACTAAAAATCCCCTTGCAGATAAAGCATTTTGTATTATTTATTTTAAAATAATGTTTGAATGTAGGAAAATTTCTTTTCAGACACATATAACATAGTTGATAGTCAAAACTCAATAAGTTTGAATAAATCATATCTTTTGATTTACTCACTATTTAACCAAACCCAAATCTTCTCAACATGCCATGCATTTGTCTTCCTTTTGCTTGTTTCATCATGGTTTTTGAGTTATTATATTGTTTAATCATATCTTTTACTTCATGTTCTGTAATTCCAGAACCGCGAGAAATTCTCTTTCTTCTAGCATCGTTGATAATATTGGGATCTTTTTTCTCCTCTTTTGTCATTGACTGGATTATAAACCTCCATTTTTCAATTTTTCCTTGTAATACATCTAATTGATCGTCTTTTACCATTCCAGATAAGCCAGGTAGATTTTCTATAACGTTTCTAAATCCCATTTTATTAACATTTTCCATCTGAGAATAAAAATCCTCTATTGTCATTTTCCCCCCTAAAAGCCTCTTAGCTTGAGTTTCATCTGCTTCAATCTCAAGTTTCTTAGCCATATCTAAGAGGGCTTTGATGTCACCCATTCCCAGCAATCGTCCAACAAACCGAGTTGGTGAGAATAATTCTAAATCGTCGATACGCTCGCCAGTACCTATAAAAAAGATTTTTGCTCCTGTAACTGCGGATGCAGCCATAGCACCTCCACCCTTGGCTGTTCCATCCAGTTTTGTTATAACTATTCCTCCTATAGGGGCTGAATCATGAAAAGCTTTTGCCTGACTATAAGCTTGCTGTCCAATTGTTCCATCTATAACTAAAAGAACCAAGTCCGGATTAGTAACCTTGTGTATTTCATTCATCTCTTCCAGTAATCCAGATTCTTCTTTATGTCTCCCTGCCGTATCAATAACAATTACATCATAATCTTGAGATTTATAATATTCTAATCCATTTTTTACTATTGAAATTGGGTCCTTATTTTCTTCTTCCCCATACACCTCAACTTTAATTTTTATACTATTCATTTTTAACTGTGTAAGAGCGCCTGGTCTCCAAGTATCTGCACCGATTATTGCTACCTTATAACCATGTCGTGAAAGCCATCTGGCAATTTTGACAGTACATGTAGTTTTACCACTCCCCTGAATTCCCAACATCAATACTATATTTTTTTTACCGGGTTGAAAATTAAAAGAATCTTCTTGCAGTGATGGAGTTTTATCTATATGGATAATCTGGTTCCCCGTATAACCCAAAAGAGAAGAAATTTCATTATATAAAATTGTAATTATATGATCTTTTTTTGTTAATCCTTTTGGGGGTTGTTCATTTAATGCTCGCTCCTTAAGATTTTTTGTTATAGAAAGAACTTGTCGTACATTGACATCCGATTGTAATAATGATCTTTGAATATCTTTTGAAAGTGAATCTATAAGCTCTTCGTTAATATCAGAGGCCCCAACTATTTTCTTTAGAGCACTTCTTAGCCCTGTCCTCAGATTATCTAACATTTACTTATCTAATAGAGACATATCCGATATTTCTACTATACCTCTTTGTCCATCCCAATGTATTTTTGAGGTTAAAATTTCTAATCTTTTTTTAAAAATGGGACAATCTAGAACTATTGTTTCTGCTTCCCCTCCTTCAAAAGAGACGTTGAACCCATATTTTTGACTCAGTCTAAACAAGTCCTCCAAACTTGATTGATTTAGTATAATTCCAAGAAAACTAGCGTCAAGACCCATTGAAGATACACTTATAATTCGTATGACAAAATTATTTTTTAGCAGATTATTCATGTAATCATATTCATCAATTTCCCATAATGGTGAAATGAGCTTCAAGTCATACTTTTCACAACTCCTGTTAAATTTATTTTTCTGAAAATTGGAACGTATACCACCATGAACAATTCCTTCAATTTTGTATTCAGTATGGGCTTGCCTAATTAATTCGTCTAATTTGTTACATTCGTCATCCAATGAAAGCGAATGGATTTTTTTGGTAATAATGGGAATTTGTAATGCTTGAGACTGTAAGTGAGTTGTCCAAATATTGGGAGAATGAAATAAATAGCTTTCCTCGGAATGAGGTATTAAAGTTAACAGACAATCAACAGATAGTCCCCACTGTTTAGCCAAATATAAGGAATATGTACTATCCTTTCCTCCTGAAAATAAACACGCTACTCTCAAATACAAAAAATAAAATCAATTACTAATATTTAAAAAATGTACAATAAAAGACACGGTCAATTCTTAATAATAGAAAGATTGAGATGAAGGTTCTGCAATTTCAGGAAATAAGGTTATTAATTTAGCATGTTTTTCGAGGAATTCTAATCCCATTTTTGTAGTTTTATATAATCCATTAATTTTTGAATATTCAATTAGTCCCCTATTCATGGCCACAGATATGTAACGAAGCACTTGAGAGTGGGATATACATGCTTTATTCATTATAGTAGTTTGATATTCCCAGGAATCTTTTGCACTACGAAGAATTGCTGCAATTACTTCAATATCTGCTCGATTTTTCATTTCAATACTCTTTCCTCCATTTCAGTATGCTTTACAACACTAATTGATCTAGAATAAAAAAACATTTGACAATTAAACAAGACTAACTTGGTTGAAAATTTATAACAATTTCTTGTCTTTACAACTCATGACACCTCAGTAACTCATAATCTTCTTCATATACAATGTATCAGACGGCTCTTCCTATACTTCATCGGTGTTTGTATAAGTTATTGTTACTTTACTAAATGTTAATAAAAACATTGTGAAATAATCTCTCAGGTTTATCAAAAAGTATTTT
>DATDKD010000069.1:0-5174 GCA_036520175.1 Nitrososphaeraceae archaeon | reverse complement strand
CTAACAAAAATCAATGCACTAGCATTATATAATAACGGAAATACACCAATACAATTTAAAGGAGGTAATACTGCTGCATTGACAGCAACATTTACCCGATAATTTTTATTGATATAGTTAGCCACTGAAATAAAGTTTGTTGGTAAGGAATATACTATTTTTGGTATTCAAAGAATAAAGGCTGATTTGTATATCTATTAGATAATTTATTTTCTCATTAAAATAAAAAATGTTGCTATCTAGATTGTTAAATTTATTATTTAGAAATTTTTTAAATTCTCAACTCATTTAATATTTTATCATGTAGTGGACTAACTTGTAATTCTTTTTCTTCTTCTTGACCAATTCTGACTCTTACATTTGATAGTTCATCTTTAGGTGAGTCAGAATATCTTAATGCAGTTGATGCTGCAATTTCAATCTCTTTCTGAGATTGTTTTTTTGTTCTCAATATACATGTCGGACCCACATGATTACTGACTTCAATAATAATATCGCCGTCTAGTTTTAAAGACTCTAAAATTTCATTTTCCATTTTATTTCTTCCAACAATCAACTTTGTGTTTTCTGAAAGACGGAAATGTCTACCAATTTTTAACAGCTCAACATCATTCATATCAGGAAGAGTGTCTTTATTATGGTCATATAGATCTCGTACTCTTTTAGAAAAGGCTGGATCTGTTAATAAACAACCCCCGGCTGCATTTGGAGGATCTGCAATATCATATTTTTTTGCTAATTGTAATTGACCTCTTCTAGACCTTCCTTTAATATCACCTAATTTTTCTCTCTTGACCAAGCCTTGGGTTTCTGCATCAGTTAAAGGAAGATGTCTGAAAGATAAAGGTCTAACAATTTTCCCATTTGTCTGAGTTTCATTTTCAATAATTTTTAAAGCATTACCATTTTGACTCATAGGTCTTTGGCCTAACACTTCTCCCGTTACAATAAAATCTGCCCCTATTTTTTCCATATGTTCTTTTGCAGCATTATACATCATACCCCTGCAGTCTATACATGGGTTCATTCCAGAACCATAACCATACTTTGGATCTTTTAGCATTTTCAAATATTCCTCTCCGAAATAAACTGTCTTTAAATTTATTCCCAGCTCAATTGCTACCTCTTTCACACGATGTCCACAACCTTTACCACAGTCAAAATCACAGAAGGGTGTCTTTACAGCTATAGCTTCAACTTCGACACCTTGTTCTTGCATCATTCTTACTGCTAAATTACTGTCAAGTCCTCCAGATAGAAGAGCAACAGCCTTTGGTGTATGTTTTTTTTCCTTGATATTGTTATTATCTGAATGATTATCATCATCATCAATATCTTTTTTTATTTGATTTTTTTTTGGTGGTAGACTACTAGCCATTGCAGTAATGTCTTATACAACTTGTAAGCTCTATTTATTGCTAAGTCAAATAATATATATTAATAGCAAACACCATTGATAGATATGGTATTTGAATCAATCCCTAATTTTGATCAATATGTGATAGTAGCTGTTGGGTTGTTTATTGTAGGATTATTTTCGGTAATGGTATATGAAAAGTCAAATTCATCATCATCAAATAAACAAGAGAAACAATCGTCAGAAACTCGATAATAGTATTTATTTTACATCTTTAAGATCCGAAGATCTTGAAGAAGTAGTAATAAATCAGTTCAATAAATTTGGCTTTCCAATCCTAACAAATATCCAAAACCTTAGTTTAAAAGTAATAGTAAGAGACTATGATTCTCTACTAGTTGCACCCACTGGATCCGGAAAAACTGAAGCAGCAATTATACCTATAATAAAATTAATTTCAATTAATAAAAAAGAGAATGGTATTAAAGCTATTTATGTAACTCCATTAAGGGCATTAAATAATGATGTACTACGAAGAATAGTTCACTATGCCCAAGCAGAAAATTTAACTATTGAAATTAGACATGGAGATACCTCTGCAAAAAACAAAAAGAAAATAACCGAAAATCCACCTGATATTCTTATAACTACTCCTGAATCACTTTCAGTTCTTTTGACCATTTCAAATATAATCAAAGCTTTGCAAGCTTTAAAATGGGTAGTAATTGATGAAGTTCATGAATTAGTGTCTAACGAAAGAGGATCACATCTATCCCTTTCTATAGAACGATTACAGTCATTATCAAATCACAAAGTTACAAGAGTAGGATTATCAGCCACATTGGGAAATCTTAAGGAAGCAGGAAGTTTTGTAGCAGGATCGGAAAGAAAATGTGCTATTTTGCATGATAAATCAATGAGAGAGTATGACTTGGATGTAAAATACATACAAGGAACGATTAATGATGTATCACAATTTATAATCGATTATATACACTCGAATAAAATAACTGGTTCTGTTCTATTATTTACAAATACAAGAGATGAAGCAGAATATTTTGGAACTATTTTGAAAAATCAAAAGGAGATTGATATTGATGTTCATCATGGATCCTTGTCAAGAGAAATACGGGAAGATACAGAATCAAAGTTAAGGACTGGAGTAGCAGGTATTGTTGTGTGCACTTCATCATTGGAATTGGGATTAGATATCGGTGCAGTGGATCTTGTAATACATTATGGTTCGCCAAGACAAGTATCAAAATTGATGCAAAGAATTGGGCGAAGCAGACATCAAAAAAGAAGATCTGCAAAGGGGTTAATAGTTACGAATATTCCAGATGATGAATTTGAAGCATATGCACTGGTAAATAGAATGAAGAATAGGTCAGTAGAAGATCAACCAATGCATTCTCATTCACTTGATGTTCTCGCTCATCATTTAGTTGGTCTCTCACTTCAATCACGAGAAGATGTAGAGGTTTCAAAAGCGCTTTCAATAGTCAATAAAGCATATCCGTTTAAAGATGTCTCCCTGATTGATATAAATGCATGTTTAGACCTTTTAGATAAAAATTACATTATACGATATGATCCAGCTGAACAGACTTTTAAAAGAAGAATAAAATCTTACAAATATTATTTTGAAAATCTCTCCATGATACCCTTTGTGTTAAAGTTTCAAGTAATAGATATTATTAGTAAGAAAAGAATTGGAACCTTAGACCAAAAATTTGTTGGAGATTATGGGGAAAAAGGCAATGTTTTTGTGTTAAAAGGGGCGCAATGGAGAATTGTGTCTATAGATGAAACAAAAGCAGAGGTTAATGTCGAACCATTGTATGGAACAAAAATAAATGTTCCATATTGGGTAGGAGAATTAATTCCAGTCGATTATAATACTTCCAAAGAAGTTGGAATAATAAGGAATTTAGCAGTCAATAAAAAGTTTGATCTTGTTAATAATGTTATAAATAAGTTTGAAAAAACTTTCAATGTTATTCCGGATTCAAAAAATATTGTTGTAGAAAGCTCTCATTTACAAAATCAGATTGTTATTCATTCTACCTTGGGTACCAAGGTAAACAATACTCTTGCCTCACTTTTTTCTACAATGATTTCTTCCAAGGTTGGTCATATTGTAGAAACACGAAGTGACCCCTATAGAATACTTTTAACATCTTCTGTTAGAATGACACAATATCATATAGAATCGGTGTTAGAGGGTTCATTTGATGTAGACGCTATTCTCATTGCCTCATTTGGGAATACATATCATCTCAATTGGAAGGTGTGGATGGTAGCAAAAAGGTTTGGTATGATAAGTAAAGAAGCCCTCTATGATAAAAAAATTGCACGTATGATTTATGACAAGTACTCCAAAACGCCAATAAGCGCAGAATCTATTAGAGAATTAATACACGATAAATATGATACATCTTTAACAAAAGAAATTCTGAATCAATTTAAAAATAAAGAAATTAAACTGCATTGGTTTCAAGTTGATGACTTTTCAGATTTGGCAAAGCCCGTAGTTGATCATTCTACCAAGTTTTCTGCTACCCCCATGTCAATAGAGACTGGAATAATGGAACTTGTAAAAGAAAGATTGGTAAAAACCAAACAAAAACTAATATGCATAAGATGTGGAAAATGGGAAAGAACATTTGAAGTAAAGGATCTTCCAGAAAATATTGTTTGTCCTTCTTGTAAATCAAGACTTGTTACTTCTACCTTTTGGTATGATACTGATCTGCGAAAAATTATAACCAAAAAATTAGAAAGAAAAAAGTTACCACCAGAAGAGGATCATAAATTTGATAGAGCATGGAAAGTTTCATCATTAATTAACAATTTTGGTAAACAAGCAGTTTTGGTTTTGGCAGGTCATGGAATAGGAGCTGATACTGCAGCAAGAATCCTCCGAGACTATGTGGATGAAGATGAAATGTATAAACAAATTTACAAAGCAGAAAGGCAGTATATTATAACAAGAGGGTTTTGGGATAACTAACTATTTAACTCTCTAAGTAGTTAACTAACTCTAGCTCAATCTATATTATTTGATTTAAAAAAGTACATTTTATAGTATTTCTCAATATTTTTTATTATATCTTTTAAAATCAAGTATGTAGAGTATTCTTCAAAACAACCATACTCCCAAATTTTTTCTCTCATATAATGCAATAAAGAAGAGTACTCTTTCTTAAATTTTCATTGATATTGTTACTCTTATGTATATATATAAAAAAATAACAAAGTTAGAGAGCACAAATAAGACCTTGAAGCACGTTATTATGAATTACTATCCTTATCTTAGAAAATGTGATAATCAGGGTTTGGTATTGTTATTATTTTTATTTGTTTGATATACTATTTCTAGTTTCTTCAGTCTTTAGAAATAGATTTTTTATATTGTGCATAAGAAATTGTTGTTGCTGGTTTATCTTCCCCATTATTATTACTGTTTTGAGAGTGCATTGGTAATAAAATACCATCATTTGTTAAAGGATGGGGTGTTAAATTGTTACCACTGTTAACAGGACGTAAATCATGATTGTCATTGTTACATATGAATATTACCTTGGTGTTTGAATTTATATCGTATTCTTTAACCTCTTTATTATTTTTCTCATTAGGGGATTTTTCTTGTTGCTTACCATTAGCATAATCATCCTTTTCAATGGTAGTTGGTTTATTTAGAAGTGTAGCAATACTTTTGAGATCTTCGACTTCATAAGCATTAATATTGAAATTTCTGCATTCTATTATCTTTATATTTTTATATGTTTTTTTCTCATCTTTATTTTTATCTGAT
>DATDKD010000068.1:0-11199 GCA_036520175.1 Nitrososphaeraceae archaeon | reverse complement strand
CTAAAACCAAGAGTAAGACCAATTTTTGTTAAATTAGTTATTTTATTTCTATATATTAAGAACATAAATAATACTACCCACAAAGGAATTGTTGAATTTAGTAAAGAGGCAATTCCTGCAGAGAGGTATTGAGCTCCATATGCTATTAATCCATGTCCACCAAGTATCAGAAAGGCACCAATAAACAAAGCATTTCGCCAAAATGTAATTTTTTTAATCTCTTGACTTTTTCTATCAAAAATATAAGAGACTAGTATTAAAACACCACCTGTAATCATAAATCTAATACTAAAAGCAAATAAAGGTGGTATAGAATCAAGAACAATTTTGATAGCTATGAAACTTGAACCAACAGTTAAAGATAAGGTAATAATTACTATCCATAACTTTAACTGTTGATTCATAGATACATATTTCCATAAATCATTTAACTTATATCTGTCTCCATTATTGCTTTAGAATTACTATGAAATAAAAATAATCTCTTTTGTAGGATCAACTCTACATCAAAATAATTTACAGAATAATTATGTATCCTACGGCTTATAATGTATCTTCCAATTAATAGGTACCATAGTCAATGAGTTCTAAGATGTATATTATTTCCCATGAAATACCGGGATAGATTGAGCTCATTCGATCTTATTCTGTTCATACATCTATTCTTTTCTGACTGCTAGAGAAAAAGGATGTTGCAAAAGATATTCTTTCGACCACGGGATATCAAGCGATGTCCAAGAAACACCAGAATCAGTAGAGCTAAATATTCCTCGATTATTGATAGCATAAAATTCTCCAGCACTATTCGGATTTGAAGCAAGGATTGAAATTATTGTTCCATTGGATTCGGGAAAACCTTTTGAAACAGCATTCCATTTTTCGTCATTCATCGATCTCCTATATACTAGAGAATTAGCATTTTCCCTAGAATGTGCTTGTTGCGCAGTTAGTGAAGCTGATACAATCACATTTTGGGGATTAGCTGAATCTACAGCAAGTCCGACGAGATAATGATGTCCAAGTCCTTTTGTCTGACTGTTCCAGGATTCTCCATAGTCAAAGCTTTCAAAATAGCCATCACCTGCAGCAGAATATAGCCGTTTAGGTGCCTTTTTATGAGTTGCTAAAGTGTGAGTATCATAAGGGCCTTGCTTCACCCGGTCTATCCATGTTCTGCCACCATCACGGCTTTGAACTAGAGCTCCTGCTTCTATGGCAACAAAAACATAATCTAAATTATTTACATCTGGCTCAATCCAACGAACATGATGAGTCCAAGGTCTAGGAGGAAAGCTCCATGATTTAGATGATTCTAACTTGTTGAGATCATTCATTCTTTCCCATGATTCACCTCCATTACTTGATACATATAATGCACTAGGTTCGGTTCCAACGTATACCTTACTGAATCCATCTTTTTTGCCCTCTTTCAAAGGGCTAACTGAAACTGACGTTATATTCGAAGTGGAAATTTCATTCTTTCCAATACTATCCCAAGTTTGCCCACCGTTATCAGTTTTCAATAAACCCTTGTCAAATGTTCCACAATATGCTCTACTTGGATTCAAAAGATCGAATGCTATACTTTGTGGATGACTTCCTTTCAAACTTTCATAAGTCTTCCATCCCCCACTCTTTGAAGAAGATTCAATCACAAGAACTGAATTTTGCAGTCCAGCTATGAGCGTAGTCATTAAACGAAAGAATCACCTACTTTTTGTGTGTCATAATCTTGTATCATATTGAATATTTTTCAATTACTTTTTTTATTCTATCGCGTTCTTCCGTAGACGGCTTTACTAAATTTGTATTCATGATCCAATACTTTCCTCCATGATATGCAAGTGGCACTTTGTCACGATTATTGGAAGCCTCAATAACTTCGCCAACAAACATAATATGATCACCTAGAGTAATTTCTTTATATAATCTACATTCAATATTTAGTACAGCACCTTTTATCATAAGAGAGGTTATTCTTTTTGCTTTGTAGAATTCAAATCCAAGCTCTTTTAATGCATTCACCTTGTTGTACTTAGCACCGGTGTAACCACCTGCTACACTAGCTAATACAGATTGATCACTTGCGCACAAGTTAACTCCGAATTCTTTTGACGTTCTGATATTTTCAACTGTAGCCTTTGTATGACCCAGAGAGACAGCTATTAAACCAGGCTTGTAGGATATATGGTGTGTCCATTCACAGGCCATCACGTTTGGTCCAAAAGGACCATCGCTTGTTATCAAACCTACATTTGTTATAAATTGGTTTGATCTTTCATCATTCCACGGTAAATCCAAGAGATAATCGCCACTAATTTTGTTTAGGAGGAATTACTGTTTTGTCGCTTTTAATTTGAGCTCTGGGTTTGAGCAGTTCATATCGCAATTTAAATAGGTCGATTACTGTTGCGATATCCTCTTTTTCGCTATTATGAAACCAATAGCTAACCCACCCTGATCGTGGTAGTACATGATGAGGTTTAACAAATCCAGAGTTAACCAGCTCATCTCGAATCTTCATAGGAAATGGAATATCAGCTAAACCTTCACTATGTATATGTCCCATTTCTTTCTTGTTAAGACAAAACTCTGTGCCACCAAATCTATGAGGCCCAACAGTAACATAAGGCCAACTTAATATCTCTTTTTCAATAATTTCTATAACTTTACTCATATAGAGATTATATTTTCTCTCTATGTTTATAAACATGGAGGTTTACAAATTATATTAATTCTCTTAATATATAAGAATCTGAAAGATTTGAACCTTCAACTACTAAATAAAGAGAGTAGTTTTAATTATGAATATGTGTCTATAGGTTTAGAGAACATGCTACGGAGTATAGTAGTTGGCTAGCATTTTAATCAAAAGGAATCAACAATAACAACTCGAACATTGATTCAATTTGTAAACAAAAGGGTTTATGAATGAGTTAGCCGGTAATATGTAATAATAATTGACCATCCCAGCTAATTTAGAAAATGTTTCAGATGGATTTAGCGAGCCAAAGAAGAAGATACTTTATTATCTTAAGGTTATGCAGCAAGCACGACTTGAAGAATTGGCAAAGGTTATGAAGGTATCCAGAATGGCTGTTCACAAGCATCTTGTTCTTTTGCAGAATAGAGGTTTAGTAGAAGGTATAGAAACTAGGGGACATGTAGGCAGACCAAGGATGGTGTATCAACTAACAAGTCAAAGCAAAACTATTTTCCCAAAATCATATAGTGGAATTGCAATACATGCTCTTCATTTTATTGAAAGAAATATGGGAAAAAAAGGTGTTGAAAAGGTTTTACACGAACGCCAGAGTGAGCTTTTCGATCAATACTATAAGCGTCTTAAGGGTTTAGATTTCGACAAACAAGTCAAGGAATTAGCTAGGATTAGAGATGAGGAAGGATATATTGCTGAATCAAAGAAGGAGTCAAAAAGGAGTGGAGGAAAACATGTTCTTTTAGAATATAATTGTCCAATTATACACATAGCTGAAAAACATTGGGAAGCATGTTCAACTGAAACTGAATTATTTGAAAAACTCCTTGGAGCTAATATAGAAACAACACATAGGGCTGCCAAAGGTGATTCAATCTGTAAGTTTGTAATCAAAGAAAAAAGGGAAGAATACTTCTAAAATTACTTTGCTGAAAGTAACAATCTGTTTGTATATGGTATAATTCCCACACTTCAACCATCTCATTTTGGAAGAGTATATGCAGCCTACGGCGGAATCTTTATTATTTCTTCGATAATATGGGGAAGAATAGTAGACAAGAAAAAACCAGACAGATATGAAATAATAGGATCAGTTGTAGCTGTAATAGGTGCTGCAATAATATTTTATGCTCCACGTTGATCTAAATAAGGAATCCTAACTATTTATTTAGATACGTTTAAGACCACTTTATCATCTAATGTACTAAATTAAAAATAGATTCAACTAATTCTTGACCTTTTTTGAAGTTGTCTTATACCATTCATACAAGATGGAGTTTCTCTTTTTTTGTGGTCTGGTTCATCTTGATTATATAACCACCTAAAGAACTTGCTAAGGATTGCCTGTTAGTAACTAACTTAGCGATATTGATAGGAATTGATAGTGAATCATAACCAATCTTTGTATATCTCAGATTATTTGATTTCATTAATAAATAATATGCACGTTTCCATGACTAGCATGGAGGGGATGGGATTTGAACCCATGACCACCTGCGTGTAAGGCAGGTATCCTAACCAGTCTAGACAACCCCTCCGTTATTGATCTTTGATTCATTGTTATAACTATTATATTAATTTATGATTAAGATTTTCATAGATTTTGGAATCATATATTTATATCTATAATAATTATAATTTTAATGTAAATTTAGTAATTTTATAAATTATTCCTTCTATAATTTATTATTCTTATTTAATACAATCATGATATAATTTGTATGTATAAATAGTGATATAACAATTAAAAATGATTTCAATATTGTTTTTTAATTACAACATTTTTAAATTAGGAAGGAAATTCAAAAATTATACTAATGAGTGCAAAGGAATCCTATAATAAAATCTTTGAGTTAATGAAAAGCCATCATGATTGGTTTGCTAATTCTATTCCATTAATTGCTAGTGAGAATATTCCTAGTACAGCAGTAAGAGAGGCAATAGTATCTGATTTTGGAAATAGATATGCTGAAGGATGGCCCGGCGAAAGAGTATATGCTGGTTGTACTTTTATTGATCAAGTTGAAATAATCTGTAATGAACTTGCTAGGAAAGTTTTTAATGCAGAATTTGCCGATTGTCGTGCAACCTCAGGAGTAGTTGCAAATCTAGCTATATATTCAGGATTTACTCTTCCAGGAGAAACAATGATAGCTACATCTATCCCAAATGGAGGACATATTTCTCATGGAAAGAAAGAACATTTTGGCACTGCAGGTCATGTATGTGGATTAAATATTGAATTCTTCCCTTTTTCAAAAGAAGAAATGACAATTGATGTTGATTTGACTAAAAAAAAGATTTTGGATTTGATTAATAATGGTAAATCTCCAAAAATGGGTATGTTTGGAGGGAGTTTATTCCTTTTTCCACATCCTGTAAAGGAATTAGTCGATTTTATGCATGATCATAAGATGTTTATTAATTATGATGGGGCACACGTTGCAGGATTAATAGCAGGAGGAGAGTTCCAAGATCCCTTACGAGAAGGAGTTGATTCTATGACTATGAGCTCTCATAAGACATTATGGGGCCCTCAGGGAGGAATTATACTTTCATTAGAAAGATATGCAGAGACAATAAAAAAATCAATATTTCCTGGTAATACAAGTAGTCATCACTTACATCATGTAGCTGGTAAAGCAATAGCATTAGCAGAAGTATTGGAATTCGGAAAGGATTACGCTAAGCAAGTCATAAAAAATGCTAAAAAATTAGCAGAAAGTTTGGCAGATTATGGATTTACTGTGTTAGGAGAAAAAAGAGGTTATACACAATCACATCAGATTGCAGTAGATGTTTCAAAATATAATGATGGTGGAACTATTGAAAAGGATTTGGAAAAATCTAATATAATTCTTAATAGACAATTACTTCCAGGAGATATCCAGGCAGGAAGACATTATATGCATCCCAGCGGTGTCAGAATAGGGGCTAATGAAATAACAAGATTGGGAATGAAAGAAAGTGAAATGATAGAAATAGCGAATTTTATAAAAAGAGTTGTTATTGATAAAGAAGATATTAATAATATTAAAAGAGATGTTACTGAATTTAAGAAACAATATCAAAAACTAAAGTATGTTTTTGATGGTCAACTGGAAGCTTATAAATATATCAGCCTAGTACAACAAGTCTAACTATTTTTCTATTATATTTAATTCAATATTAATATATAGATTTATTTAATTATTTAATTAAAGTAACATTTTAAATAAATAAATTTATAAATTTAGGGGTTATAAGTAATTTTATTGATCTATATAGTCAAAAATAGACGATTGAGGATTTTTTTGTATTTCTTTTTCTTTAAAAATATAGTTTAATTCCATAACTAGTGATTCAATTCTACTTGAAAGATAATCATTCATTTTGAATTTATTACGTATATCTAATGCAATATATACATATTTCTCAACAGAATTTCTCGTGACCGTTTGAATCAAATTATTACCACATCCCAGACATTTACCTGCTAGTGGTATTCTACGATACTTTTCTCCACATTTAGTACATCTAAATGCTTGTGATGAATATGAACGCATATTTCCCATAATATCAGGTAGAATGTGAGTAGTAAGAACCATGGATGCGACTTCATCTGGAATAACTGCATTAATCAATTTGGCTGTTGAAATCTGCATATCTAATTTTTCATTCATAGTTGTTAGTCTAGAATATGCACTACGTTTTTCTTCAGTAGTTAATAAGTTAGTATGATGGGTAAAATAATAATTGTAAAATTGTAATTCAGAACCAATTCTATCTTTTATAATATCAACTTTATTGGAAAGATTTTCTGCTTTTGTATAATCTAGGGATTTTTCATATAATTGTAATGAATAATTCGAGGTAACATCAATATTTAGAGCCTGTCTTTGTACCTCGTGAGGTAAAACAATAGGTTGAATCAATAAAGGTGCATCCATCAAACCTCCAATTTTATCTGGAAGAAATTCTTTAGAAAAATTTAAGAATACATCCATTAGTAGCATAATGGAATCTGCATCACCATCACAATCCCTACGTTTAGCAGAATGCCACATTGGAGACGCTAAACAGACTTGTGAATTAGTATATCCTATAATCCTTCCAATTATTCCCACGGAGGTATGAGGAGCAAGTCCTACTATTATATGACCTATTAAATCATCTATAGATGAGGCATTATAAAATGGTTCAAGCTTATATAATTTTAATAGCTCTTTGTCTATATATTTTGATAGTCGAAGTAAATGATTTGCAGCATCTATAGGTAATATTACATCTTGAATGAAAATTTCTAATAACTGATCATCAGTAGATAAATCTTTTCCATAAAAATCCTTAGAATAACCTAGATTCCTTAATTTATCTATATTAGTCATGATCCACTTAGGTTTAAAATGAGTTAATGGTCCGTTAGTTGCATCATAACGTATTGTCCCATCTTTGAAAGCATATAAGTCATAATTTTGCCTTAAAATCCCTTTTTCTAATGGTTCAGCAGATTTATTTTTTCCCATCAAAATCTTTACACCTTTTAATGGTTCTTTAGATTGTATTTCCAGCGTTTTTTCTGCTTCTTTTAACATTTTTTTAAGAGGATACTTAGATGGAGAATATGTTTTTCCTTCCCTTCGGCATTTAGTACATCTAGTATTTATTTCTTTTTTACTACTATTATTTTCTGAATTAATTGGTTCTCTACAGAGTACACAAATATTATGGAGAGGTGTCTCAGATAAACATTTTCTACATTTCGTACCAACTGATGGTAGAGTACAAGTTTTACAATATCTATTAGCTATTTCTGTATAAAGAATTTCTTCTTTTGATGCTTTAATTAAATCTCGTGTAGAACCTCCTTTACTTCCTACTGGAAATAAGACATGAACTGGCGGCTTCATTTTTCTTTCGGCTGCTTTTTCTGGCCGTCCAACACGTACAGCTATTGATGAAGAAAATTTTGGTTTTAGTAAAAGGCCAGATATTCTCATTATATAATCAATTGAAGAAATATTATTTGATGATTCATTATTTATTGACGTATTACAAAGTAAAATAAACAAAGAGTTTATTTGATTTAATTCTGACAATTCTATTATTAATAGGTTATTATTATCATTTTTTACTGAATGCGTTATACCTAAACGTTCTAGTATATCTTTTAATGTTTTATTATATTCAATTGAAAATGATTCAAAATAATACTGATTAGTCGTGTCTTTTGTAATATTAAAAATTAAATCAACATTCTTGTCCATGTCTGATTTTTTTAAGAATTCATTTCTTAATAAAATAATTTCATCCACTGATATTGATTCCCAATAGAAAGAATATTTAGGATGTAAAGGAATACTCAATATTTTACTAATTAAGAATGCTTCTTTCAGTGTTGGAATTATTTCAATAGGATTATTTGCTAATTCCAATAATCGTTGTTTGTCAATATATTCTAAAATTTCATTAGTATATTTCTTATCAGTGGAATAACTATTATTTGAAGAAATTTGCTTTATTTTAATTTGTAATTCTAATCCCCATATCTCCTCTACATAGGATGCAGGAAATAATTTTGCATTATTTTCTAAGAAATCACCATAACTAACTAAAATATCTCCCAAATAAAGGATAGTAACAATTCTATTTTGAATTTGGTGAGCATATTCTATAGATGTCACATATGTTACAGTTCCGTCGTCTAGTTTGACTAAAGGAGGTTCTATTGAGTCAACTAATGCGATTGTTGCTGCTTTCCCAGGAATATCAATTTTAATTTGAGTTCCTACTACTATTGCATAATTTAATAATATAGGAACGGTTGGATGAATTCCTATTGTGGAAAATCCTGTATTATAACATCTACCATATCTTAACCTAAATCCACCAATTTTATTAGACATTGACAAAACTGGTCTGCCAGTTATTACTTCTGACATTCTATGGTGTATTGTATCGTCTTCACTAGAGCCTTCTTTCTGTATTGCTCCCTTAAGTTCATTAAGCCAATCCCATCCATCTAGTCCTAAAGTATCTATTATTTTTAATAATTTTCTACTTCTTCCAATTAAACCATCATTCATAACTCTTAGAGCACCGCCTCGTACTCTATCCGTCTTGATCCTTTTCATTGCTCTATGGCCTACAATTTCTACTGGATCAGTATCTACTCCATCTAATTCGACTGGTAAATTACTAATACATTTTATTACATCCTCATCTAAAATTTTAAATTGAAAACTTCCAACTTCTCTTTCATATATACGTAATTCCTCGACAAATCGACCTGTTTCATCATCAAAAGAGTTGGCCTGATATTTACTTAATCCAACTGACTTTCTTACATGGTCTGCAATAAGCATTGTTAAGGCTGCTTCGGTTCCTCCAGCAGATCTAATAGGGCCTGCAAATGATATTGACAGATATTGACTTCCATCAGAATTATTCTTGATTTGTACATCTGAAATACCTTGTAAAGGTGCAACAGTTACCCCTTCTGTTACTATAGCAAGACTTACCCTAACTGCATTATCTAATCTAGTTGTCAAGTCATCATCGCTGTATTTACCTTGTGCAATTTCTTCTGATATCTTTAATGCTGCCTTTTCTTTAGTTGTTTCAGATAATAAATTTCTTAATCTATTTGTAATATTAATATCGTGCATTTTAGCAACTCTATCAGCTAAATCATAGACTATTCTCGACTCAATTTTTTCAGAAACATCAATACCTTGTAACCGTGCATCACTGGCTATTAGATAAATTTCATTTAAGAAGTTTAAGAGATTATTATGGTAATTATGATAAAAAGAAGGTCTTTTTAAACTACTTAATTCTTGAAGTGAGTTTTCATCTAAAAGATTATAATTAACATTCATTTCCTTATCAATTGAATAATCTCAGAAAATTTCTTTTCCCAATTATTATCGTTTTCAATCATTGTTCCCACAACTATAATATCAGCACCAGCATTAGCTAAATGTTTGGCAATTTGAGAGTCTCTAATGCCTCCACCTACAATTAATACACCTTCATAGTATCTACGCACTGCTTTGACCATTTCTGGAGAGATATGTTGGTTGGCTCCTGAACCAGCCTCGAGGTACAAGAATCGCATTCCAAGGTATTGTGCTGCCAGCGAATACATTATTGCCAAGTTAGGTTTATCAAAAGGAATCCCCTTTGCTTGGCCTACAAACCATGCAGTTGTTCCTTCACCAATTATCAAGTATCCAGTAGGTAATGCTTCTAACTGGGATTTCTTTACGCCAATAGCTGCTAATGCTTGGGCTCCGGTAATAAAATATGGATTTTCAGAATTGAGTAATGACATAAATAATATAGCATCAGCATTAGGTGAAACTCCAGTGACATTTCCAGGAAATAATATCACAGGAATCGTGATATTTGCTTTTATTTGTGATATTATATTGAATAATTCAATTTGATCTATTATAGAGGAACCACCAATTAAAATTGCTGATGCACCTAATTGTTCAACTTTTTTTGCTATTGAAATAATATCATTTGGATTTTCTGAATCAATTAATGGAAAACATAAAGTACGATATCGTTTTATCTCATTTAAAATATAAGTTTCTATAGTATTCAATTACTGTGGAACCATATTAAAGTATATTAACTCCTAAAAAATATTTTTGGTTTTGTTTTCTTGAATTTTTAAATCCTGGATGCATAAAGTTAGGGCCTAAAGAATTGATAGAATTTATACTGCTGGTAATTGTATAAAAATAATCTAACCTTTTTATAAGAATCTTGTACTATACAAATATGTATAGTACCGAGAACAATATAGATTTAAAATTTAACGATCTTTTTAATGCACTTATTGAAAAAAATTTATTTACTAAGAAACAAATATCAATAATTTATAATAAATTTAATACCCCTGTTTCTAATATTTCTAAGAATGGATTAAGTGCTGGTGCTTATTATAGACAAATTAAGCAATGTAGAAAAAAATATGATCAACTGATTTATACACTAGTTCTATTTCGATTATTAAATTTTATAGATAACAGTACAGTAGAAACCATAGAATCAATAATCAAGCAACTGGAAAAAATATCACAACATGATATTCATCACAATTCAACTGTAATGGTTCCTAATGACATCATTCTTGTGATAGAGAAAATAATTAGTAAGATCAATAAAATTTGAGATAATCGCATATTAATAGATAAAAATAAATATTTTGTGATGTATGTGATATTATTTGAATATAGATATAGGTATCTTTTACTTGATAGTTATTACAGCTATCTCTTTTATGATTGGCTTTTTAATTTCCTACCTCCTCAAAAGACAGAAAACAATAGTTAATAATACGATACCAGTACAACGGGACAATAATATTGAGATAATAGAGATAATAGAAAATAAAAAACAATTACAGATTAATAATATTGCTCTTAAAGTTAATGATCTTCAAATTCATTTGGATTTACTAGAATCTAAATTAGCCCAATTAGAAA